>CAYVLI010000070.1:0-9869 GCA_964452105.1 uncultured Nitrospinota bacterium | reverse complement strand
TGGCCTGCCATATCTTATCGGCTTTCTTTCTTACCTCGTCCGAAAAGCCCATATTTCCCTCCAACCACCCGTTCCTTCCGGTTATCAATTAAATATGATACAATCGAGTACTGTTTTACACAATCCTTAATTTCAACAGGAGTTATCCCAAAAAAAATCCCCCGGATGAATCCGGGGGTTCGCCCCGCGCATTCAGCGTGGCGAGTGAAGCTCCCACCCTTACAAGGGCGAGTATCTTCATGTCGTTCCCGCACCCTCTGTGTCATTCCCGCGGAAGCGGGAATCCAGATCAACAGCCCGCTGTCGAGCGAGGCGAGCTTACAGCACGGGCAATAGGCCTGTTTTCGCGGCGGGAGCATGGAGTCCTGCGTTTCGCAGTACGTCCATGCACGCAGAGGAGACGCTGATAAAATAAAATCTCCTTTGGCCGCACCCAGGGTCTGCTTGTTGCGGACACACTATTCCACTTGCATAAATCCATCCTGGTTGATAAAAAAATACAAGGGCAGGGTTTAAAACCCTGCCCTTGCGTCAGGAGAGGAGAGAGAGAAGGAAAGCTATATGAATCAGAGGTCGGTTCCCTGATTATAGTCCATGAAGGCGCCGCAGGTATCGTGCATCTGCCCGACTACCTGGTTCCATTCTTCAGGTGTGTAAGGCCGTCCCGTTTCCGGGTTCGTTGCTGTGTTACCATGATAGCCCATCATGCTTGCGCCCATGTTGCCGTAGCCCATCATCCTTGGGCCCATCATGCCCTGCCAACCCTGCCCCTGGAACCAGGAGCCGCCGTTTCCATACTTGTAGCTGTTAGAGTAGGCGTAACCTCCGACTGCGACTATCGAGGCCAAAACCAGCACCAAAACTATCTTTTTCAACTTTCTACCTCCTTGCTTCGTAAGTTCTCGGATCCCTCATCGGGGAAATGTCTGCGCTTTTACCTGAATTAGACTCCAGAACCGGCGAAAGGTTTACTCGAATCCAAAATCTTCTGATTTTTTATGATTGTCGTTCATCCGCGCCTCTGGTATCATTTTTTCATCGGAACAAAAACGCTGGGGAGGTGTGTTCAATGGATTTTCTGTGCAGCGAAACGCAATCTTTCATAGAGCCATCGGTCATAGCCCAAAAGTACTTGAGCAGGAAGGGCATCACCAGAGACAAGATGGGTCTCAGCACGACGGTAGTCTTCACCTTCATCGAAGACATGCGAAAGCTGCTGCTGAGCAAGCTCAAAATCAAGAAGGCCGCCAACAAAATTTTTCGAGCGAGTTTCTACAACAGTCCTCCCGGAGAGCAGCAATTCTCCATCATAGGCGACCCCGTGGGGGCGCCGCAGGCGGTCATCTTAATGGAGCAGCTCATCGGTTTCGGCGTGGAGCGCATAATTTTCCTGGGCCTGTGCGGCGGGCTGCAGGAGCACACCAGAATCGGCGACATAGTAATCCCCACCAGAGCCTACCGGGAGGAAGGCACCTCTTTTCACTACCTGCCCCCGGAAGTCGTGCCCAACATAAGCGAGAATCTTCTCTCGTCTCTCGAAGGCAGCGCCTCCCGCATGGGTCTCAGTCCGCACAAGGGCTCTCTCTGGAGCACCGATGCCATCTATCGCGAGACCAGGAGCAAGATAAACAGGTATCGCCAGATGGGCGTGCTGGGCGTGGATATGGAGATATCGGCGGTTTACTCCGTTGCTCAGTACAGGGGGATAGAGGCCGCTGCGGTGCTGGTGGTTTCGGATGAGACCACAGCGCCTGAATGGAAGCCGGGTTTCAGCTCCCCGCGTTTCCTGAAGGCCAACGGTCTGGCCTGCGACCTGGTATTAGACGCCGCCAGAACAATCGCCGGAAGGGAAACCGCTTCCTCGGAAAGGGCCGGTTAGCAGGATGATACTAATTATCGATAACTACGATTCCTTCACTTACAATCTCGTACAGTACCTGGGTGAACTGAGCGCCGAGATGGAGGTCTATCGGAACGATAAGATCACCCTCCGGGAGATAGAATCGATGTCCCCGGAAAAGATCGTTATCTCGCCCGGCCCCTGCACCCCTAAAGAAGCGGGCGTCTCGGTGGACCTGGTAAAGAAATTCGGCCCGTCCACTCCCATTCTGGGCGTATGCCTGGGCCATCAGTGCATAGGATATGCCTACGGAGGAGAGGTAATACGCGCTCCCGAACTCATGCACGGGAAGACCTCCCTCATCCATCATCATGGAACGAACCTCTACAAAGACCTGCCTTCCCCCTTCGAAGCCATAAGATACCACTCACTGATAGTTAACAGGGAAAACCTCCCCGCCTGCTTTCGGATAACCTCGGAGACCGAAGAGGGGATCATCATGGGCATCCGGCACAGTGAGTACCCCGTCGAGGGCGTTCAGTTTCATCCCGAATCCATCCTCACACACTGGGGTAAAACGCTGCTGAAAAACTTCCTCGCCGGATGAACGGGGGTGTTATCCGCAGATTGCGCAGATTTAGATTGAAAAAGAGCCTTTGAGCAGGCCCGTCTTTTTAGCTGATATAAACTACTGAGCATGGTGAATGGAACAGACAGGACGGGGCGGAGTGGCAAACCGGCTAAAATGGAGCTCCCCTCCCCGTTGCGGGGAGGGTTTGAGTGGGGTTTACCAAACTTAATGGTGATGGCTCAGCTCACCGGCGGCGTGGGCATCCTCTCCCCTGCAACAAAGGTCGCCTCGGAGAGGCTTCCTCTCACGAACACAGCCCACCAGATACCTTAAGAAAAGCGCCAGGACCACTCCGGAGGCCCCGATTTTAAGCCATAGGGGCATGAACTCGGTCCCACGGGTCACCTGTGCCGCATAGTCCAATCCCAGTACCAGGAAAAGCCAATTCAGCAGAAAACCCATGAGCAGGCTCATGACGCAGACCACCGTCAGGTAGATGACCGTCACCCGTTTGCCCAGGTAGCGTCCCACCATGGCTATGGTGGCAGCGTTGGTGGCCGGTCCCGCCAGAAGAAAGACCAGGGCGGCCCCGGGGTTCAAGCCCCGCAGAATGAGCGCCGCCGCTATGGGCGTGGAAGCGCTTGCGCATATATATATGGGCACTCCCACGGCCAGCATTATCAGCATGGTGGAGAAGGACCCTCCCAGAAACCCTCCGAAGAAGTTCTCAGGAATAACATAGGAAACTATTCCCGCCAGAAGAAAACCGAAAAATAGCCAGCCCGCTATCTCGCCGAAAAATTCGTCAAACGCATAACGAAAGGCGCTACGGGCCATCTCCTTCCTGGTGTGAGCATGAACCGTATCTCCGTTTTCCAGGTCGCATACCTGACATGAATCGACCGGAGGCTCCTCCTTTTCCTTATCCTCCTCCTTGACGCTGTTTGCCCACAATCCAGCGACCACGGCCGTCACCAGCGCAGCCACCGGCCTAAATACCGCAAACACCGGACCTAACAGGGCGTAAGAGATGGCGATGGAATCCACGCCGGTCTCGGGTGTGGAGACCAGGAAGGATAGCGCCGCTCCCTTGGAGGAGCCCTGCCGCCTCATGGACAGCGCCAGCGGCACCACCCCGCAGCTGCAAATGGGGAGAGGTATGCCGAAGATAGCCGCACGCACAACGGATTTGGCGTCCGACCCGCCCATACGACTGTAGATTTTTTCCTTTTTGTAAACGACCTTGAACAGGCCCGCCAGGAAAAGCCCTATTATCAGGTAAAGAGAGGCCTCGTTAAGCACACGAAAGGACTCCAGCAGCACGCCGCCCACGATATAGAGGAATGTCATAATAGCGCTTCCTTTCCCGGTATCATTTAATAACTGAACACATATTCATATATATGTTACAATCTACATCCCTGTTGTCAACGTCTTTTTTTGCATGGCAGTCAAAATCTAAGAAGGGATCAAGGCCTTCAGGAATGGCGGACGTGGCTCAGGCATTCCTCGAGCAGGTTTAAAATATGTTCGTCGTCCAGGGAATAAAACACCATCCGGCCTTCCTTGCGATGTTTCACCAGACGCAGTGAGCGAAGCACTCGAAGATGGTGTGATATGGCCGACTCGGACATATTGAGCAGCACGGATATATCGCAGACGCAGAGTTCTTCCTTGGAGAGAGCATACAGTATCTTGGAGCGTGTCTGGTCTCCCAGGGCTTTGAACGTTGAAGCCAGTTCAGAAGCCTCGTTTTCTTTTATCATCTCGGAGAATACGCGTTCCACCTTGTCCTTGTCGAAGGCGAAGGTCTCGCAGGAAGGACTGTATTCCTTTTCACGCACATTCATTCCTTTCAGCCGCCACAATTTAAAATATTACGAATTTCGATGATCGCAATCATCTTCATCTACATCCCCCGAACCTTTTCATAAACCACCTGCCTGAGCCCCCATTCTATCTCACTTACGCCTTCGAGACCATTTCCGATGTCCTTCAGGTCCCTCCCCAGCTTGTCGATGACCTCCGGAGAATAATTCCTGCGTATGAAGGGGGTGTCCCTCCAGTGCTGCAGGTTCAGATAGAACATGGCCGCGGCGCGGCGGTTCTCTACCGACAAACGCCTGACACTGCTCGCCCGTCTCTTAACAGCTTCTGTATCTTCCAGACCATCCAGAAGAGGCCCGATATACAGATTGTTGGATTGGCCTTCCAGCATCTTTTCGACGATTTCTATATAACTATTAAACACGAAATTGCTCGTGCGAATCCATTCCACTTCTTCAATGAGCAGCAAACCCTCAGGCCTGAGTTGAGTAGCCCACCTCGCTATGAGAGACAGGGGGTCTTTCAGGTGAGTCAGCAGCATCCTGCAGTAAAGGATATCAGCTTCTCTCAAAGTGAAAGGCAGTGACGTCACATCATGAAGAAGAAACGAGACCCTGCCCGTCTCCGCCCTTCGGGCAATAGAAATAAAATGTTCGGAATTGTCCAGCCCCACAATCCGCTCGCATTCGAGGGCATCCGCAAGCAAATGCGTCGAGTACCCCGGCCCGCAGCCCAGGTCTATGGTCAGAGCAGGCTTGCCGATGGATAATCCGCAGAGAAAAGCGCTGGTCGATTCGGCAAAAGTATCGGCGAGGACTTTCAGCCTGCTCGCCGCCGTATCCGTATCACCGAAAAGGTATTCCATCCCGTTCTCCGACCAAGAAAGATTGCCTCCCGCAGGCTTTCGCGCTTTTTCTTATGTGCTTTCATAACTTATACAAAAAAGCCGCTCACCAGCGCAACATAAAACTCCGGACAGGTTGCAAGTAAGCATTGATTGAAATGGCAAAAGGGTTTACAAATAAGTTCTAAAGTTAGATGTTCATATAAACGAAGCTCTTTGTAAGGAACTACTCACAACCTTATTAATGGAGCGGCATTAAAATGGGAAGCAGACTCGATTCACTGAACATCGGTCCAGGCAAAAAGGCGCGCATTCACAGGCTGCTTTACGAGAAAGGGCCGGGCAACGGCACCCTTCTCCTCCTGCCCATAGACCACGGGCTGGAGCATGGGCCGGGGGACTTCGTCCCCAACCCGCCTTCAGCCGACCCGGAGTTCCAGTTAAGGTTGGCCCTCGAGGGCGGCTACTCGGGCATCGCCTTCCAGATAGGACTGGCGGAGAAATACTTTTCAGGGTATGCGGGGAGGGTCCCACTGGTATTGAAGCTCAACGGCAAGACCAGCATCCCCTCAGATGAAGAGGCCTTCTCCCCGCTCAACGCCACGGTGGAGGATGCAGTGCGCCTGGGCGCGGACGCCGTGGGCTATACTCTCTTCGTCGGCTCGCCCGCCCAGGACAGGGACCTGACCCAGTTCCGAGAGGTGCGGCGGGAAGCCGAGCGCCTGGGAATGCCCATCATAATGTGGGCTTACCCCCGTGGCAGATACGTTGAATCCAAAGGAGGCAAGAACAGCCTCTTCGCCGTAGACTACGCCTCCCGTGTGGCCTGCGAGGTCGGGGCGGACATGGTCAAGCTCAACATGCCCAAAGTAGATGAAGAGACCATGAAAAAATCTCCGGAACCCTATCGTTCCATGAACATCTCCTTTGCCGATGCAATGAAAAGAATTGTTGCTTCCGCCGGAAAAACGCTGGTGCTCATCTCCGGCGGCGACCTTAAAGACGAAGCGGATTTACTCGAGAAGGTAAGGGTCTGCATGAAAGCCGGCGCAACCGGGCTCATCTTCGGCCGCAACATGTGGCAGCGGGAATATGGAGACGCCCTGTCTGTTACCGGGAAGATACGCGAGCTGATGTTGAGTCACGCCACAGGTTAAACCCGCTTGCAGTAGAAAAAAGATATGAGTAAAAAAGATAAACGATACCATGTAATAGGCATAGGAGTGCTGATCTCGGACATTTTCGTCCAGGGTGGAAGCATCGGCTTCTTCAACTACGCCATTGGAAGCGAGGACAGGAGCTTCATCGGCCTCGAAGAGGGCTCAAAGAGCAGGGCCACCATTATAATGAACACCGGCGGCTCCTCTGCCAACTGCCTCTGTGCTCTCAAGTACGCAAACCCGGATTTGCATATCGGATACCTGGCGGCACTGGGCAAAGGTCGCTTCTCGGACGCCCTCTGCATAGATTTGAGCCATAGGGGCATCGACGTCTCAGGCATAATCCGACGAAACTCCTTCCAGCCCGGCACCAGCATCATACTCACTTCCGGCCGGGACAGCGCCAGACGGGACAGGGCTATTCTCACCGACTATGGTGCTACGGACCACCTGACTCACAAAGATTTTGCCAGCCACGAAGACTTCCTGTGTTCCGCCCGGTGGCTGGACATAAGCAGCCTCAAGGAAGAAGCCGTGGATCCCCTCCTGCGTTTAATAGAGAGATTGAAGAAACGCAACCAGGGAGTAAAAATTTTTCTGGCCCCCAGCAATTCCATGATCGCACCTAAAAAAGAGGCGGTCAGGGAGATGCTCAAATATGCAGACGTCCTGGTCCTGAACGATATGGAGGCAGAAACTCTAATAGACGAAGAAGACCCTAAATTGGCCGCCATAAAACTTCAACGCGCAGGGCCCCGTAAGGTATTCATCACCCTTGGCTCAAAGGGGATACTGCACTACGACGGCAAGACCATGTACAGCGTGACCGCCTTCCCGGTTCCGCCGGAGAAGATACTGAATACCACCGGGGCCGGAGATACGGTCGCCTCCAGATTCCTGGAGGGGCAGATCAGGGAGCAGGACCCCGATACCATACTGCTGCGTGCGGCGGCGGCAGGCGCCATAAAAGTGCAGAGCAAGAAGATAGGAGCCAAGGAAGGGTTCGCCACCCAGAATGAGATAGACGAGTTCCTGTCGGCTAACAGGGATAAAGCGACCCTTAAGAGCTACACCCCTAAACGCAAGGCGGAAATTTAAGACCGCAAATGCAAGCCTTTAACGCCTTCCTCGTTTCAAGGGATGTTTCCTGTCGAACTGAAATGGCTCTTGACCTGCCAGAGCAATGCAACTCTGACATCAGGTAAACTTTATCGAGACATCACCTATCAGGCTGAACCGGGCGCGCATGGCGTCCCCCTTCTTAACGGGACATGCACCGGTGAATGAACCCGATATAATTACCTGCCCCTCATAGAGCTGGCTGTCGAACTGGGCCAGTTTATTTGCCAGCCAGGCCACAGAGAGAGCGGGATTTCCCAGTACCGCGGCTCCGGCCGCCGTATCTATTACCTCGTCGTTCTTCTCCAGCACCAACCCCAGGGTACTCAAATCCAATCCCGCCGGTGAGTTGAAACCGCTCCCCAGCACCAGGCCGGAGCTGAAGATGTTGTCCGCGGCGGCATCGGCGGCCTTGAATTCGGGGTTCCGGTACCTCACGTCAACCAACTCCAGGGCCGGTACTATTCCTTTAGCAGCCGCCATAACCGAAGCCTCGTTTACGCCCGGCCCTTTAAGGTCCCTTCCCAGGACGAAGGCGACCTCCGGCTCCACCATGGGCTGTGTGAAGTCCTCGAAGTTCACACTGTCCTGCGATAACCCTTTAAGGGGGCTGACCAGGTGTCCGAAAAGCGGTTCATTGACGCCGAACTGCCTCTGAATCCGGGGATTTGAAAACCCCACCTTCATCCCCACTACCCGTCCGCCAGATGCTTCCTGCAATTCTATCAGGCGGAACTGTATCAAATAGGCGTCCCTCATGGTCATGCCCCTGTATTTTTTACTCACGAGGGGAATGGCCTTCCCTGAGCAGCGGGCCTGGAAAAGCTGTTCGGCTATCCTCTCCCTATCGTCCTTCTTGAGAGCCATGAGAACCTCCTCTATTAAAAGACTAAGAACCAAGCGATGAGACTTTTTATCATCAGCAGTCTTTCAATACAACCATAATAGTGTTATGTGCTTATCAAGTATCGTTGACTTTGACGTAGCAAGAAGGTAGCATTCGTATCTATTCACAGCAGCTCGGTTATTTTAGTGATCATAATACTTTGGCAATCAGAATAAGGGGGAGGGGATAATGGCCGCCGGGAAATATGAGATGTACAGCCCTGAGGTGGAGACTATGCCCAGGCGGGAATTGCGTGTGCTTCAGTTGAAGCGCCTCCAGCACCAGCTTAAGCATGTGTGCGGGAACTCCTCCTTCTTTAAAAAGAAGTTCCGGGAGGCAGGCCTGAACCCTGCGAAGATAAAGAACATCGCGGATTTCCAGAAATACGTTCCCACAATGGACAAGGACGAGGTGCGGGCGGAGAGGGAAAGCACCGGCGACCCCTTCGGTGGAACGCTTTGTGTCCCCATCGGCAAACTGGTGGAGGTGAACCGCAGCACCGGCACCACCGGCAAACCCAACCTTTTCGGTATAACCAGGCGGGACCGAAGGGTACTGGAAGACGCCTTCGCCAGGATGCTCTTCGGCATAGGTTTTCGCAAAGGAGACCGCTCGATGGTGCAGGGGGGCAGCAGGTGGCACGGCTTCGTGCACGGGGTGATGCGCGGGCATTACAAGATGGGCGTTATCCCTTACATCATTCCCGACAACACTTTCGACATGCAGCCCGGCGTCTTTGAGATGGCCCCAGATACCGATATAGACATAATAACCCTGGGCTGGCCGGAGCTCAGCGTAAAATATCTGCGAGATAACGGCATAATGCCCAGGAGCTACTTCCCCAGGCTGAGGTTCACCTGGATGGCCATAAACGCCACCGCCTCCCAGCGGGAGATAGTCGAGGAGACCTGGGGCGTGCCCTACCGGGTGGTGGGACATTCCGGAGACCAGTATATCCCCACATTCGAATGCGATTATCTCTACAACAAAAACGCACTGGAGCATCATTTCCCCGAAGATCTGTTCTTCGTGGAACTGCTTCACCCCGAAACCCGCCAGCCGGTGAGGCCGGGAGAGATAGGAGAGCTTTGCATAACGAATCTGTGGGCGCAGGCCGCCCCCTACATAAGGTACAGAATGGAGGATATCGCCGTGGCCGACGCGAAGAGGTGCGGCTGCGGTCGGACTCACATAAGGCTCAAGTTCAAGGGGCGCATGGCCTGGTCTGCCAATGTAAAAGGCAAGCAGATATTCTCCGATGAGGTGGAGAACGTGCTGTGGCACTTCCCGGAGACCACCTTTCAGCGATTACAACTGGTTCGCTACAAGAGACAGCCGCAGGATAAGCTCTTAGTATGCACCTCGCACGCTCCGGTCGATGATATGACGCGCCTGAAAAGAAAGCTATCCTCGGCCCTGAAGGGGGAGTTCGGGGTCCCCGTCGAAGTAGAGTTGGTGACCGAGCATGAGATAGCCACGAAGGGGATCAAATTTGAGAAGTGCGTGGTGAAGGACGGTTAGTCCTTCCGCAGAGTGATTCCCAAGGGAAAAAGCAGGGGCGGATGTCCAGCCGCCCCTGCTTTTTCAGGTTGAAGAAGAAAGGTGCAATATTGGTAGTTAAA
>CAYVLI010000069.1:0-9893 GCA_964452105.1 uncultured Nitrospinota bacterium | reverse complement strand
CGCTCTGTGGAGGAACTGAAGGAGCTCAAGGATGCCGGGCTGTCCCGCATACACGTGGGCCTGGAATCCGGCTACAGAGAGCTGCTAAATTACGTCAAGAAGGGCTGCACGCCGGAGCAGCACATCATCGCCGGGCAGAGGGTCAAAGAAGCGGGGATTTCACTCTCCGAATACGTCATCCTGGGCCTGGGCGGAAAGAAGTGGTGGCGAGAGCACGCAATCGAGACGGCCCGGGTGCTGAACCAGATAGACCCGGACTTCATCAGGATTCGCACCATGAACGCCCGGCCCGGCACACCCATCCATGAGAAGATGGAACGCGGGGAGTGGGAGCGGCAAAACGACGAAGAGATGATCGTAGAGGAAAAACTGCTCCTTCAGAGCCTTGAGGGCATCAACAGCTTCTTCGCCAGCGACCACATGATAAACCTGCTCATGGAGCTAAACGGAAAGTTCCCCGAGGACAAGGACAAGCTCCTGGCCATAGTGGACAGATACCTCGCGCTGCCTCCGGAAGAAAAATTTCACTTCTCCCTGGGCCGGAGACTGCGATACTATCTGCGCCTGGACGACCTGGAAAATGAAGAGGCCAGAGCTCAGGTGGACAAGGCCATAGAGCGTCTGCAGCGCAACTTCGACGGCGACATGGACGCCGCCATTACCAGGTGCATGGAGCGGATGATATAACACCTACGACGCGAAGTTCTCCCCACGTCTTATTTATTCGGCGCGGCCTCCCTGATAAAATCCGCCCCGGCGTGCAGCGCATCCTTGTTGACCTGCAATAGCGCCTCATGCCTGCCACCCTTCATGGCGGCCTCGAGGGCCTTCTCCACCACCTCGATGGGAACCGCTCCCGATTGCTCCAGGTATGCGCCTAACAGGACCAGGTTGGCCACCTGGCTGCTGCCCAACTCCGAGGCCATCTGCGTGGCGGGTATGTAATAAACCTGCACGTCCTTTCGTTCCACCTTGTCAGCGATGACCGTGCTGTCCACGAAGAGGACGCCGTCCGGCTGGACGCGCTCCTCGAACTGTCTGAACACAGAGCCATCCATGACCACCGCGGCGGGCACGTAGAACTGCACCGGCGAACCGAGCTCCTCGTCGGAGAGTATCACCGTGCACTCGGCGTCTCCGCCTCTCTGCGCCGCGCCGTAGTTGGGGAAAAAGGAGGAGTGTTTGTACTCGGCCACGCCCGATCCGGCAAGCAGGCGTCCCACCGTCAGGACCCCCTTCCCGCCTATCCCCGCGAACATCACCTTGTGACATCTATCAACCGTTTTCTGAGCCATTCTTACCTCTGCTTTCAACCGGGACTTTCAAGTAGAACCAAAATAATTTGATAACCTTATAAATATTATCAGTTTGTAGCAACTGTCTTTCATGTCAAGCATTTAATTAACTTCCCTCGTGGGGAAGGACTCATTAAAGCTCACAGTTGTTTTTTCCCTCCCTTGGCGGGAGGGATTAAGGGAGGGGGTTATAAATTTTCACCCCCACCTTTGTTCCTCCCCCGTCAAGGGGGAGGAGACTTTCGCCAGGGAAAACTTTTTCACAGTCCGTAGGGGCGAACCTTGTGTTCGCCCTACCTTACGCAACCACATGCACCGGATAGTATTGATACGGCATTTGCACTACATTTCTTTCAATATATAAAAGGCATCGATCCCCCATAGTAATACTCACCTTTGGAGCAATGATTTCATGATGCCGTAGGTTTGTCCTATGTGGCGATCCATGAGGGATATACAGCCATGCAGGTAATGCTGCATTGCCAATAGGAGCTTCCAAGCGGATGCGAAGAAAATCGAAAACCTCCCCTTGTCCCGTTGAGCACTTGAACCAAGGAATTGGTTTTGTTCTATGGTCTGGCGCAAGAACCAGTAAAGGGAAATCTAAACATAGATTTATTGTCCCTCGATGGCAATGTTCAACCTCAGGGAATTCTTTTGCAATCAAGGGTAGTTGAACGCAAAGATTGTTTGTCGCTGCACCAAGCCCCCTTTGGCAAATACCTTCTATTTTCATCAAAAGGTTACTCCATAAATACAGTGTGCTGTCGGGTCTCCGCACCCGACAGCAAAAAACCTTTTAGTAGTGTCATTCAGGCATCCAACTCGATTCTCGATTCAACCATTACCTGTTTTACGTTTCATTTATACTCCCTGTCATTCCCGCGAAAACATGCCCTCGTGAAAATGGGGGCGGGAATCCAGTTTTTTAATGTTTCAGTCGTTTTTTGTCTCTGGATTCCCCGATCGAGCCGGAGAATGACACATAAGACATTATAGTCACTATAGCCGCTCCCACCGTTTACGGCGGGGGCATCCCCTGGATGAATCCGGGGATTCGGGCCACGCTCGCCGTGTGGTGATGATGCTCCCACCCCTGAAGGGGTGAGTATCACTAAGAACGTCGCTACAATATTCAAATTTATCTAAGTAGCCGGCTCCGATTCGTCCTTGAGGACGCCCAGGGGGTATTCCTTGAGCATGTTCTCCTCGACAAACGTCAAGGAATCGACCGGCGTCATGCGCCAGATGGTGGGGCAGGCCGAGACGAACTCCACGAAGCTATAGCCCATGCCGTCAATCTGTTTCTGTAAAGCGGCCTTCACCGCCTTTTTGGCTTTCTGGTAGTTGGCCGGGGTGTGTACCGAGACCCTGGCCACGTAGGAGACACCCTTCATGCTCGCCACCAGCTCCGCACCGTGGAGGGGGAAGCCCGTGGTGGCGGGATCTCGCCCTTCCGGCGTGGTGGAGGTCTTCATCCCCAGGAGGGAGGTGGGGGCCATCTGGCCTCCCGTCTGGCCGTATCCGGCGTTGTTGAGGAAGAAGGTGGTCAGTTTCTCGTTGCGCAGCACCGCGTTCATGAAGCAGCCCAGGCCTATCGCGCCCAGGTCGCCGTCGCCCTGGACGGTGAACACTATGGCGTCGGGGTGGATGCGCTTTATGGCCGTGGCCATGGCCGGGGCCCTGCCGTGGGGACAGGACGCCCAGTCTATGCCTATGTGGAGGGGCTTGCTGCCGAAGCTGCAGCCCACGCCCGCCAGGCCGATGGCTTTCCCCTCGATGCCCAGCTCGTCTATGGCCTCGCAGAAGATACGGGTTATGATGCCGTAGTGGCACCCGGAGCAGTATGTGCTGGGAGCTTCCGTTCTCAGCTTCGGTTTATCGAGAACTACCTTTTTGCCTTCGGTTTCTTCGCTCATATAAGGTCTTTCACCTCCTGTAACACCCGCTCGGGGTGGATTATTCCGTTGGCCTGGTCGTTGTGTCGCGCCCACATGCCCAGGAAGTGGACGGGTACTTTCCCCTGCAGGTACGCCTCCACGTCCTCCAGCATCTGGCCCTGATTATCCTCTACCACCAGGACTTTTCCGGCTTTGAGCGCCGCTTCCCTGAGCTGCTCCACGGGATAGGGCCAGAGGGTGACGGGCCGGAACAGCCCCACCTTCAGTCCCTCGGCGCGGGCCATGTTCACCGCTCCCATGGCTATCCTGGCCGAGGAACCCCAGGAGACGACGAGCAGTTCCGCGTCTTCAGCCAGGCAGGTATCGTACCTGACTTCGTTTTCGGATATGGTCTTGTATTTCTCTTCCTGATGCGTGTTGTACTGGAGGACGCCGCCATGGTTGAATACCCCCGCCACGTGGAAATCGCGGCGGCCGCCTTTTTTGTCCTTGCCCCGGAGACCCCAGGGCTTTTCGGGTACGGGGCCCAGGTCGAGCGTCTTGATTTCCACCTGCTCCGCAAGCTGGCCTATGATGAAGTCGGTCATGACGATGGAGAGCACGCGGTACTTGTCCGCCAGGTGGAAGGCCGCCTGCATGAGGTCGAAGGTCTCCTGCGGCGACCAGGGCGCAAGCACTATGTTGCGGTAGCCGCCGTGGCCGCCGCCTTTGGTGACCTGGCGATAATCCATCTGGCCGCCCTGCCCGCCCACGCCGATGCCGGGGCCGAGCCTCTGGACGTTCACCACCACCGCCGGGGCCTCCATCTCGGCGATGTATGACACGCCCTCCTGCATGAGGCTGAAGCCTGGGCTGGAGGTGGAAGTCATGACCCGCTCGCCAGTGAGCGCCCCGCCGTAAACCATATATATGGACGCCGTCTCCGACTCGGACTGTACGAACACTCCTCCGAGCTTCGGAAGTTCCCTGGACATGAACTCCGGTATGTCGCTCTGCGGGGTGATGGGGTAGCCGAAGAAATACTTGCAACCGGCCTCGATGGCGCCGCGGGCCACGGCCTCGTTGCCTGTTATCATCTTTATCTTTGCTTTCGCCATGGTTGCTTTCCTGTATATGCAGTTGCTTTTTAAAATATTCCGCTTTCAGTAATTTTTCTCATATTTCATTGCTTTAATCAACGGCAATATGCACCGCGCCAAATTCGGTTGCTTGAGCAACCCGGGAACACGATGCCTGATACCCTGTGATGAAACCACCCTGTGTCCTGCATCGGTAATCTGTTAAACACCCTACTATGGTATAGATGCAGAAATCCAGGGTCACAAGTCTGTTGTTGAGGAATTTGTTTCGCGGCAGGATGCCGCTCCTACAGGGTGTTATGATAAGATGTATGTACTGTGGTTTTCACCGAACAAACGTTTGAGGAAAACATTAATCCTGTAGGAGCGCCTTCCAGGCGCGAGGTCATACAGAGGTTATGGCAGGATGTCGCTTCAGAACGTATTGAGAGGTTTAGATAATTAAAATGGAGAAAAAAGGACACCATTACCACCTAAGATGGTACAGATATTCAGAGGGTGGCCTTTATTATTTTGTAACTACTACAACCTATAATCGTGAACGCCTGTTTTTGGACGCTAAAGTTGCAGGCATCGTTATCGATGGGTTGAAGTGGTTGAACAAAAACGGGCGTATCGGCTTGATAACTTACATGATCATGCCAGACCATTTACATGTTATTTTTGAACTAAAAAAAGATTCTACAAGCAGGGTCATGCATTCTTTAAAGAGTTTTACTGCAAATGAGATAAATAAGGTTCTGGATCGCAGGAGACAGGTTTGGGAAAAGCAGTATTATGAGCACGCTATCAGGAATGATAAGGAGTTAATGAAAAAAGTGAAGTATTGTCTTGAGAATCCTGTAAGAGGGGGATTGGTAGATGATTTTAGAGAATATCCATTTTGGCATTGTATTTATGAAGTTTAATTGATTTTGGTATTTTTTATGTCGCGGCAGGATGCCGCTCCTACAGGGTGTTATGATAAGATGTATGTACTGTGGTTTTCACCGAACAAACGTTTGAGGAAAACATTAATCCTGTAGGAGCGCCTTCCAGGCGCGAGGCCATACAGAGGTTATGGCAGGATGCCGCGCCTATGTTTCGTATGTGTGCGGGGCCTCATGGGGGATGCTTTTGTCCTGTCTGCCTTTGTTATCACAGTGTGAAACCTGATATCGCTTACCTCTCGGCAGAGTAACCGGCCTTTTTCCAGGCAAGCATGCCACCGTCGAGCACCACCGCCTTCTGAAAACCGGCCTGGGTGAGTATCTGAGCCGCCGTGATGGCCCTGGCGCCGGAGCGGCAGACGGTAACTATTTTCCTGTCTTTATCCGATTCCAACTCGTGAAGGCTTCCGCTCAAGCTGGTGATGGGGATGTTAACGACGCCTGGGAGGCGTCCCAGTTCGCCTCTCAGTTCTTTATCTTCCCTTACGTCCAGCAGAACAGGGAGTTCCCCCGATCGGAGCAGTTTTTCCAACTCGACCGCCGAGAGGCTGGGCACCTGGATATCATTAACACCAAAGTCGAGCGTGCCTTTGACTTCGCAGGCGTTCACGTCGGTGGGAATCCATGCTGCGTTGGGGTCGCGGGCGCAGGCGTAATTTGCCTTGAGGACGTCTTTCATCCATTCGGCGGGGCCCAGCTTGAGATCCTCGATGTACTCGATGAATTCCTCCTTGCTCCGCGGCTTAAGGTGTGGGTTCCGCTCTTTCTGCACCTTGAGGCTAGATGGTTGACGGTCGCGGTACTCGTGAGCGGGATGAACGATAAGATGCTCGGGCAGTTCGAGAATCCGTTGCAGGCTTTCCCAGTGCGCGGCGGGGTCTCCGCCCGGGAGGTCGTCACGCCCTGCTCCGCCATCGTCCAGAAACAGCGCATCGCCGGTCAGTATGCGGCCATCGACGATGATGCAGGTGGAGTCCTGCGTGTGCCCCGGGGTGTGCAGAAACTTGATATTGAGGCCCGCCGCTTCCAGCTCAGCGCCGTCCTCCACCCGATGGGTCACGCACTGTGCCGGAGCGATTTTATGCATGACGTATTCGCAGTCTGTATGATCCACGAGGGCGGGGCAGCCGGAGATGTGGTCTGCGTGGGTGTGGGTGTCTATGGTGTGGGTGAGTTTGAGCCCTTCCTTATCGAACAGCTTCAGGTAGTCGTTTAAATGTTCGAGCACGGGATCGACGATTATAGCTTCTCCGGCGCCTTCTGCACCCATGAGGTATGTCTTGCAGGAATGTGGGTTCACCTCCCTGAAAATGATGGCCATTTTGAATCCCCCATAATTTAGGTTTCAGAAGGGATCGGGTTATAGACATTGTAGCAATTATATATTCCGATGATCAAATATTCTACCACAGCCACAGGGAAAACTGTTTTTCGAAAGGTTTCAGGGCTTGCCCTGCCCTGGGACGCAGCAAGCGGCGTCCCTACGATGGCTAAACAGCCGTCCTGACCCTAAGCCGGAGCTTTTGGGGTGACTCCAGCAGGTTTGTACGGTTGACAATTTAGAAAATTAGAATAGTCTATATGCCAGTCTTTCGATTACCTGGCAGACCTGGGGAAAGGGGCGGCGCATCATCGCCCCTCGGGCTGCCGCCGGGTGCGGAAACTCGACATTACGGAATAGACCAGCCGATAGCCCTGGGACGACTCGATATTGAAGCCTGAGAGAGGGGAAGCGATGTTCGAAAGGATAAGAAGCCTGGTGGAAAACCGCCATCAGAACGCCAAAGAATGGAAGGAGAAAGGAAACAAGAAGATAGTCGGCTACCTGTGCACTTACTCCCCGGAGGAGATAGTGCACGCATCGGGATGCATACCAGTCAGGGTGGTGGGGTCGGGCCAACCCGTTACCATGGCCAACGGCCACATGCAGAGCTTCTACTGCACCTTCTCGCGGGGGTTCCTCGACGAATGTCTCAATGGCAGCTACGATTACCTGGACGGCCTCATAGGAGGTTACTCCTGCGACCATTACCATACCGCTTTCGAAATATGGAAGCGCAATCGTCCTATTTTCTTCAGCCGTATAGTGGACATGCCCTCCAGGATAGACACCCCCGAGGCGAGAGCTTTCTACTTAGAAGAGCTTAAACTGTTCAGGGAGAAGCTGGGCCTGTCCTTTGATGTCAAGATCGACGATGAAGCGCTGCACAGCTCCATAAAAGTTTACAATACCAACCGCACGCTGCTGAAAGAACTCTACAACCTGAGGAAGAAAGACCCGCCGGCCATAACCGGCACCGAGGCGCTCGATGTCATCCTCTCCAGCATGTACACTCCCAAGGAGGAGCACAACAAGCTCCTGGAGGGACTTCTGGAGCAACTACAGGGGAGGGAGGCCTGCAGTGGAGGAGGCGTCCGCCTGATGGTGGTGGGCAGCGAGCTGGACGACTCCAGGGTCTATGGCTTCATAGAAGAACTGGGGGCCGTGGTGGTCACGGATGATATATGCACGGGCACGCGATACATGTGGAACCTGGCGTCGGAAGATGGGGACCCCCTGGAAGCAGTGGCGGACCGCTACCTTCAGAAAATCCCCTGTCCCGTAAAGCATCCCACCGATTCCCGTTACCGCCATATCCAGGACATGGTGAGCGAGTTCGACGTCCAAGGGGCGGTCATAATCCTCAGAAAGTTTTGCAATCCCCACGAATGGGACAACCCGCGGCTGACGGAATTCCTCAGGAAGATAAAAGTCCCCTTTACTCACATAGAACTGGACACCACTTACAGCAGCAATGAGGTGCAGTCCAAGGTGCAGGGGCTCATAGACATAATAAGGGGGTAGAAGGTCATGTACAAGACGGAGCCATTGAAGTGCTGGAACGAGGTTAAATCTATAACCGGTGATTACTATAACAAGATGGTCACCGCCAAATCGTCGGGTAGGCTGCTGGCCTGGGCGGGGGCGGGAACACCGCCGGAGCTGCTGCGGGCGCTGGACATAGTCCCCATCTTCGGAGAACCCTACGGGGCCATCTGTGCGGCGCAGGGGACCGCTCACGACCTGCTGGAAGCCTCGGAGGAAGCCGGTTTCTCCAAGAACTTATGCGACTACGCACGCTGCTGGGTGGGCTCGGCCCTTACCAAAAAGGGCCTCTCGGGACAGATGCCCTGGGCGGACGTTGTCATCAGCTCCAAGAACGACTGCAACACGCACATCAAGTGGTGGGAGAACGTAGCCAGGATAGCGGACATCCCGCTGTTCGTCATCGAATCGCCCATGGTCCCCAACGGCCTGGGGCAACACCACATAGAATATTACAAGACGCAGCTCTACAAGCTCAAGGAGTTCCTGGAAGGTTTCACGAAGAAGAAGGTTGACGAGGAGCTATTCATAGAGACAGCCATTTATTCCCGCCAGGCTTCGGAGTACTGGACGAAGATAATGGAGTTCTGCAAGGCGCATCCCAGCCCCCTCAACGTGAAGACCATGTTCAGCCTCATGGTCCCCGCCATCAATCTGCGAGGGACCAAGGCGGCGGTGGACTTTTACAGCAGGCTGGCCGAAGAGATGGAGGAGCGGGTGGAGAAACAGATAGCCGCCGTGCCCAACGAGGAGTATCGCCTCATCTGGGACAACATCCCCCTCTGGTATAACCTGCGGCTGTTCAAGACGCTGGAAGAAGAGGGCGCGGTCTGCGTTACCTCGCCCTACTGCGCCCAGTTTGGAGCGGGACACAGGAAGTACGCCGCCGCAGAGGACGATGAAAACGAGTACGACTGGTCCTGGAGCGACCCCAAGGACTTCGACCAGGCCATGGAGATGGTGGCGGAGTTCTACGCCTGCGCGGGCTCGGGGATGGACCCGAAAGTCAAATACCGCATCTATGACGACATGATCAAGGAATACGACATAAACGGCGTGGTAGTGCACTCCAACCGGGGCTGCGTGGGACTGTCCAAGGGGCAGCTCGACGTAATGCGACACGTGCAGGAGAAGCACGACATACCGGTGCTCGTCTTCGAGAGCAACGCCGCGGACCCTGAGGAATACTCCGAGGGCCAGATAAGCACCCGCCTGCAGGCCTTCCTGGAACTGCTGACCTTTTGAGTAGGGGCACGGCGCGCCGTGCCCTGTGGGGGGTCTTTTTGTAAAAAGACCCCCTCAAACTCCCCCCAAAAACTTCTAAACATATCGGTTTACATGTAGCGGGGCGTTAACAGATTACAAAATTTGAAGAAAATTCAGTCATGGCCCGTAGGGTGGGCTCCGCCCACCAAACAGCGGATTTTTTAGAGCAATGAAAATGGTGGGCGCAGCCCACCCTACCATTTAAGTTTTAGAGGTGCGTTGAGTTTCCCGTGCTGTCGGGTCTCCGCACCCGACAGCACTTGAACCATGAACCTGCCAGGTTCGGAGATCTGCCAACACGACAATAACATGATCGCATTAGAAAAAATGGGGAAACTCCTGAATACCTTAGATGGAGTTACCCCTAATTTTAGCACTGTACGAATGTTACTCGATTAATATCAAGTATTTACGGAATTACGGAAGTGGAATAAAGGTTTCTGGAAAAAAGGGTAAGAACTTTTTGCTCGTTTAGCTACAAGGGCTATCGGCCCGGCTGTGACAAGCAATTGGATACCCACCCTTTTAAGGGTGGGAGCTTCATGTACCCGCTTTAA
>CAYVLI010000068.1:4221-9939 GCA_964452105.1 uncultured Nitrospinota bacterium | reverse complement strand
TCCTCGTACTTGACTCTTCGACTGGTGAGGTCTATATAGGCTATTCTTCTTTCCAACATCTATATCGGTCCCGGTGCCGTAGAGACAATTCATGAATTGTCTCTACGGGAATTGGCTCCATCTGAGTCATCGCCTGAGGGGTTATCCTTCTTCTACCCCTCGTCGTTCCTTCTATCATCTCACAAATAGCAAAAAGACTCGTCTCTTGCAAGGAAAAGGAAAACACTACTGTCTATTTTTAAATAACAAGAGGAGCGTCAAATTTCATGCCGGGTACGATTTTGCCACCGCCGGTATTTTTTCGAGGAGTTTTCCCATCCATTAAAGATTGCCGACAGTTTTGCCGAAACCGTCAGAGTAGCCTTATTTAGCTTATGATGATTAATCTTCAGGCATAAATCAGAATTAAAAACCATCAGGAGGTATGTTTTCCCGCGATTTATGAAATTGTCAATAACTTTATGGTCTAATTTCCATAGAAGATGTATAATAATCTTAAAAGTCAGAGATATGGCCTGACTCGAATCACCTAAAAATTGGACATGGAGGGTTAAGCTCCGGTCTTTTAGCCAATCAAACGAGAAGATATTTACGGTTCAGGGTTAAATCGATGAATCTACATATAAGCGTTAAACCGAAACTCGATTGAAGGTAAAATGTCATGGCAGCAGACGACGAAAAGATAAAGGTGCTGGCAGTAGACGACGAAGAAGAAATATGCTCTTTGCTTACGGATTTCCTCACAAATAGAGGCTTTGAGGTGAAGAGCGCCTGCAATGGGAAAACTGCTTTGGATTCGTTTGAGGAGGCAACCCCTGACGCTGTGCTCATGGACATAAAGATGCCGGTGATGGACGGTCTATCGGCCCTGGCCGAGATGAAAAACAGGGACAACGACATCCCGGTTATCATGCTTACCGGATACGCAGACGTTAAAGCAGCCGTTCAAGCCATGAAGCTGGGCGCCTATGACTTCCTCACCAAACCCATAGAGATGGAAGACCTCATCTTCGTGCTCAAGAGGGCCATGGAGAAGAGGTCATTGGTTAATGAGATCAAGGAACTCAAGCAGCGTCTGCACGGTAAGACCATCTTCGAACAGATGGGCAGCAGCAAATACATCGAACGACTCCACCACGAGATAGAACAGGTAGCCGCAACAGATTTCGCCGTTACCATAAACGGCGAAACAGGCACCGGTAAAGAAATAGTCGCCAGAGCCATACATCAGCTCAGCCTGCGTTATGCCAAGCCCTTCATAGCCCTCGACTGCGCAGCGATTCCTGAAAGCCTTATCGAGAGCGAACTGTTCGGGTACGAACGGGGCGCCTTTACCGGCGCAAACAGAAATAAGGCGGGGCATTTCGTATCCGCGGGAGGGGGAACGCTGTTCCTCGATGAGGTTACCAACCTTTCCCTTAATAACCAGAAGAAACTGCTCAGGGTTCTCCAGGAAAGAAAGGTCCGCCCTCTGGGAGCGAAGGATGATATAGAGGTGGACGTACGAATCATCTCGGCCACCAACGTGCCGCTGGAAACCAAGGTGGATAGTAACGAGTTCCGCAGGGATCTTTACTACCGCCTCAATGAATTCACCATAAACGTACCGCCTCTTCGCCAGCGAAAGGAAGATATAATTTTCCTGGCCAGACGCTTCCTGGGAGAAACCTCTCAGAGCCTCGGCAGGGAAGTACCCACTATCTCCGAAGAAGCCCTCAAGATGCTCATGGACTACTCTTATCCAGGGAACGTAAGGGAACTGAGAAACATTATTCGACAGGCCACACTCCTCTGCAACAACATCATTCAACCCAAAGACTTGCCTTTGAATGATAAAAGGGCCTTCCCTCCTGCACCATTTATGCAGGATATAGATAAAGAACTTGCGGAAGGCCACACCATGAAAGAAGTAATGAAAAAGAACGTCCAGGAAATAGAGCGCCGGGTCATAGCCAAAGCCCTGGAAATGACCGAAGGAAACAAAAGCAAAGCGGCGCGCATGCTGAAGGTGGATTACAAGACACTCTTCTACAAAGCAAAACAGTACGATATGTAGCATTTTAAAAGTTTGATCATAATTTATCCTTTCAAACCCCTCCAGTACAGCCTGAAAATGGAACCTGTTTCCAACATTTAAATCCCGCCCATGAGGTCATAGATGTCCCGTTGAAATGCACCGGATGATATTTGTCGGATTTGGTGTTGACCACCCGAGCCCATTGCTAATATAGTTCAGGTCATCCAATAGATTTGCGCAGGTTATGCTCACAAGGGCGGAGATACATGGAAGCATATAAAGACAGGCAAGATTACCTTCCACGAAATCGGCCGGAGGGCGAGAGAGAGCTTAACGTCTTAAACCTGGGGCGCACGGATTATGCCCGCGGGTTGACGTTGCAGAGAAGCATAGCGGCGGAGGTTGCCGGGGGAAGACTGTCCGACACTTTCCTCCTTCTCGAACATAATCCCGTATTCACCATCGGTAGGGGAGGGAAAGAGAAAAACATCCTCGTTTCCGAGAAGATCCTGAAGCGAGAGGGTATCCAGCTATTCCATATAGACCGGGGCGGAGACGTCACCTACCACGGGCCGGGGCAGATAGTCGGCTACCCCATAATAGATTTGCGATACCACGGAAAGGACCTGCACCGATACGTCAGAACCATAGAGGAGAGCATCATACGCACATTGAGCGACCTGGGCATATCCGCGGGCAGAAGACCGGGGCTCGTCGGCGTATGGGTGGGGCAGGCCAAAATTGCTTCTATCGGCATCAACGTCAGGAAGTGGGTGACCACCCACGGCTTCGCCTTCAACATAGACCCCGACCTGGGGCGCTTCCGGCTCATAAACCCCTGCGGACTGTTCGGTGTGAGCATCACATCCGCGGCGCGTTTGATGGGACGCCGCCCCGATTACCGTGAGGTGCGCTCCCTTCTGGTGAAGCATTTAAGCAGCCTCCTGGGTATGCGGACAAACCTGGAAGCCGCATCGGACAATCTGTTACGCAAGCTTATGAAAGAAGCCGGAGTGAACTCCATTTACGGGGAAGAGCAACAATTAACCGGAAGGTAACGATATGGCCAGGGTAGGCATAATTCCCAATCCCGCTTCTGGTAAAGATATAAGGCGGCTGGTGGCCAGAGGCGCGGTGTTCAGCAATAACGAGAAGATAAACATCGTTCAGAGGGTTTTAATCGGCCTGGCCTGGGCGAACGTGGATGAAGTGGTGTTCATGCCTGACACCTTCTCCATAGGGAGGAGAGCGATCAACTCCCTGGACGATAGCGCCGACCTGCCCTACCAGATAGAATGGCTGGACATGATAGTGGAAGGAAGGCAGGAGGATAGCACCCTGGCCGCCGCCATGATGAGGGAGATGGGAGTCGACTGCATCATCACCCTGGGCGGTGACGGAACAAACCGTGTGGTATCCAAAGGATGCGGGGACGTTCCTCTGCTGCCGCTCTCCACGGGCACGAACAACGTATTCCCCTACATGATGGAAGGCACCACTGCGGGCATGGCAGCGGGTTTGATGTCCAGGGGAGAAGTAAATGCGGATAAAGCAATTTTCAGGACCAAGAGGCTGGACATCTTCCTGAACGGGGTTTTCAGGGATATGGCGCTGGTGGATGCAGTTGTTTACGATGCGCTGTTTACCGGCAGCAAGGCCATATGGGATGTGGAGAGGCTCAAACAGATAGTTACCACCTGGGGCGAGCCGGGCAACATCGGCATGTCTTCCATAGCCGCCTCGATGTTTCCGGTGAGCATAACGGAACCCATCGGCTCCTACCTGGATATAGGGAAGGGATGGGCCACGATAACGGCCCCCATTGCGCCCGGGGTCGTGGAGGCCGTGGACGTCCGGGAGCATCGCATTCTGAACATCGGAGATGAGGTGGAGGTAACCTTCAAGCCGGGAATCATCGCTCTGGACGGCGAGAGAGAGGTCGTAATCAGCGCTTCGGACCACGCTGTCATACGCCTTTCCCACCAGGGGCCCTACATGATAAAACCGCGTGAAGCGCTTGCTGAAGCGGCTCGCAAGGGCCTGTTCATCTGGCGGCCTTCTTAAACTCTTCTATGGCCTTATCTTGCCGACCCATCTTCTGATAGACCAGGCCCAGGTTGGTGTGGGTGCGGGCCGAGCCGGGGTCCAGCTCAATGGCTTTTAGATAGGCTTTCTCGGCCTCCCGGTAATTCCCCATCTTGAAAAGAGTAACCCCCAGGTTGTTGTATAATTCCGGGCTGCCCGGTCCCGGCTTCAGCGCCGCCCGATACTCTTTGACCGCCTCCTTTAATTTTTCCAGGTCATCGTAGATTATGCCCAGGTTGAAGTGCGCGGCGGCGAAGCCCGGGTCTATTTTCAAGGTCTCTTTGAATCGTTTTTCAGCCAGGCCCTTCTCGCCGAGCTTATAGTAGGCCATTCCAAGAAGATAACGGGCCTCGCGGGAATCAGGATCTATGGCGACAGCGGTTTCATAGTACTCCACGGCTTCCCTGAGTTTCCCTTCCAGCCTGTAGAGATCGGCAAGCGAAAAAGCGCAGTCGAAATGCCCGCCGTCCCTGCCGAGACATCTCTTAAACGAGAGGGCTGCCTCATCCATCCGCCCCGACAACCTGTAGAGCTCTCCCAGCCGGTAGTTGTCTTCGGCGCTACCTCCTCTGAACTTGTCCATCAGCCTCCTGTATGCCTCTATGGCCTTGTTGCGCTCCCCGGATTCCGAATAGATTTGAGCAATCAGACGGTAGGCCTCTTCTATTGAAGGGTCTATGGACAGGGCTTTTTCGGCCTCCGCCAGCGCATCTTTGAAGCGGCTCATCCTGCGGAGGCTAAGCGCCAGATTGTATCTGTCACCTGCGTAAGCAGGGTCCAGTTCCACGGCTTTCCTGAACTGCTCCGATGCCTTCCTGAAATCGCCTTTTGCGCTATAGGCTTGCCCCAGAGCGCTGTGCGTTTCCGCGGAACCGGGTAGAAGCGTTACCGCCCGCTCCAGCACGGACACCGCCTCATCATTTCTTTTCAAATCCGTGAGGGCCAGTCCCAGGGTATAGAGGGCATCTTTCAGATCGGGCTTTATTTTAAGCGCCGCCTGAAGCTGTTTTACGGCCTCCTCGTTTCGGCCCAGCTTGTAATAGGCCCATCCCAGGTTGTATCGGTTCTGAATATTACCCGGCTCGAGGGACAGGGCTTTCTCGAGTTGTTCGGCGCCCTTATCAATTTTCCCTAATTTGAAATAGGACAAACCCAACAGATTCCTTAGACCGGGCACGTCGGGCTTTTCTTTCACCGCTTTCTTCAGCTCGGAGGCGGCATTGGCGAAATCGCCCTTCTCATAGTAGGAGACACCCAGGTTGACGTGGATTTGCGCTTCCGCCGTCAAAATCCAGGGGTTAACGTTGAGGAACAGAAAAGCGATAACGTAAAAAGAGAATTTGAGCCTCGCCTTCATGCTTCACCGTAAAAAAGTTTTCACGTTGTTCAGCTGTAATATCGGCTTTATATATCGACACCCACTAACAATAAAGCATTTTCAGGCGCAAATCAGCTTATTTGACGGAGATTTTCCCCGGGGAAAAGTTTATCACAGATTCTCAGGCCATCTACCCGACAAGAGGTGAGACATGGGGAGAAAAGGGTTATCACTGGTTAGGGGCTCCAGTAGTTTCCCATATATCTGAAATATCCCTCTATGATAAGTTTCCTGTCTT
>CAYVLI010000068.1:0-4121 GCA_964452105.1 uncultured Nitrospinota bacterium | reverse complement strand
CTCCAGTAGTTTCCCATATATCTGAAATATCCCTCTATGATAAGTTTCCTGTCTTTTATCTGCTCGGGGAAAGGATGGAAGGGGCCCGCCATGACCACCGCGTCTCTTGCTTCCGAGTCCAGAATGCCGTAGCCTGAACTCCTGACCAGTTGAACCTTTTCCAGCTCACCCGTCCTGAGCAGGTTCATCCTGATAACCACGACGCCTTCCATACCCATCCTCTGCGCCTCTATCGGATAGGCCCAGAGGTTGGTTATCTTCTGTTTAACATGCCAGAAGTAAGACACATACTTGAGCTCCTGGGTATCCAGCGAAACGACCTTTACGTCGCTGCCGTTGGAGGCGTCCTCATCGGAGTTCTTGATACTGGCGTGCTTGCTCAGCTTATCTGTAGGTATATCGGGAATTTGCTCCTCCCGAGCCGATAATTCTTTCTTCATCATTTCGGCGGGGTTAAGCTCCGTCCCCAGTCGCCGCGAGGCTGAAACCTCAGGCTTCCTCATGAAATCCATAAGGATTTTTTTACCGGGGCCGGCTTCCCGGCCGGGGGCCAGCCTGTCGATCATCCTGGGCTCTCTGACTTTTCCCCGCATCTCATCGCGGGGTTCTTCCCTCGTAATACGAGGTTCTTTGACTCGGCCCTTTTCCCCTGGAGCGGGCTGGTAACGAGCATAAATGTTTTCCTTCCTCAGGAGCTCTCTCTTCAGAGGGTGCTGAACGTCCGCCTTCAAAGGCCCCTCAAGAGGGGGCCTCGGTTCTCTAACGCGCAGCTTCGGCTCGAGTTCCCGGGATTGCTCTTTCCCTCCTCTGGATTCCTCTTTTCTGTACAAAGGCTGAAGCTTGGCGGGCCGGGATACTTGCGGCGTCGTGCGAGCATCGAGCGCGGGGGCCGGTTCACGCATGAGAAGTCTTCCCACTTTTGCCCTGGGTAGAGCAGCTATGGTTTCGCTGTACTGAGGCTTCTTCGCTCTTTTCTTATAAAAATCGTTGCTGGCCTCGGTGGATGCCTGCCCATAGACCAGCGCTTTTTCCGGCTCTTTCCCGGCAGGGATGTCCGAAAAATCCAGAAACTTTTTTTCAGGCAGGAAAACTTCCTTTTTCTCTTCTTTCTTCGGTTCCTCTTTTTTTGCGGTGAGCATCTGCTTCTCTTCGGGCGTCTCGTAAAGCCTGACTTTAAACTTTTCCTCATTATCCGGGCGGGGGTTCCATGCAGTCCTGCTGTGATTAGCAGGATAGACCGCCAGACCCAGCAGGAGGGCGATATGCGCCGCCACCGACAGGATAATGTATATGTAACCTATACGCTTATACATGAATGTTCAGGCGCCATTGCATGAGATGAAATCTTCAATCAGAAACACTAAAGGACACCTACTCAGCAAATCACTACTTTTTGTTTAAAAATTTACTACTTAAGAAGTTCTCAGTCAAATATTCTCATCCATCCAACCTGAGATGGCGAATATTTTTCAGGAAACCCGAACTCAGCGTCTCTTGCCCCGGGATGACGCAAAGGTCGGTCACGAAAGGGGCTTAACCAATCTTTACCATCGGGGGGTTCTCTTTTCCAGAAAAGCCGTCACTCCTTCCTTTGGCTGCGGGCCGGTAAAGCTGAAGGCGAAGGAGTTTATTCCGGCTTCCACGGCCGTCTTGAGATCGCTTTGCAGCCAGACGTTGATAAGTTCCTTCTGAAGCCTCATGGCAAGCGGTCCGTTCCCGGCGATTACCTCTGCCTTGCCGCGCGCTTCATCCATGAGATTCTGGAGAGGCACCACATGATTGGCGAGGCCTATGCGATGCGCTTCGTGCGCATCTATCATATCGCCGGTAAGCACCAGTTCGGCGGCTTTCCCTACTCCGACCAGCCCCGGCAACAATGCGCCTTCGATGACCGAAGGTATCCCCAATTTCACTTCCGGCATGCCGAAAATGGCGTTTTCAGAGGCTATCCTCATGTCGCAGGCGGCGGCCAGCTCGCAACCCCCTCCCAGAGCGTAGCCGTTTACGGCAGCGATCACCGGTACCGGCAGCTCCCGGATGGCGGCCATGCCCATGTGCAGCAGGGTTATGAACTCGCGGGCCTTCGCAGGGGTGAACTCCGTAAATATATTGACGTCCACGCCGCCCACGAAAGCCTTTTCTCCGCTCCCCGTCAGGATGACCGCTCTCAGGCCCTCATCTTTCCCGAGGTCCGTGAAAACTTCACGCAGCCTTCCCACGACCTCCCAGTCCAGGCAGTTGAATTTGTCCGGCCTGTTCACCGTGACGGTGGCCAGGTGTCTTTCTTTTTCTAATTCCAACAACACTTTATCCTGAGTCATGTCGCGTTCCCCTGTGTATCCGCGCCGGGGCAGGCCTTGACGCAAATTCCACAAATATAATGGCCGATGTTGTGTTTTTTGGAAAACTCCTTGAGCTTCTCCAGGCAGGCCCAGCGATCGAAATCCTCGGGCTTCTCACCGATGGCTCCAGCAGGGCAGAGCGGCGGACAGGCCATGCAGCTTGCGCAGTGGCTCTCCTCCACGGTATGGCCGGTCATAATGGGTATGTCTGTGAGAATGGTCACCAGGCGCACCTGGGCGCCGTAGCTGGGGTTTACCAGGAGGCTGTTGAGTCCCCTGAAGCCCAGGCCGGCCGCATGAGCCGCCTCCTTGTGGGAGACCAAACCCGCCTGCTTCTGCCAGTCCACGGTCTGGGAAGCGGGTACGGGGAGGGCCTGATAACCGAGCGCCTGAATGCGGTTGGCCGCTATGACGGCCAGCTGATCCAGTGCGTTATTGACTCTCCGATAATGATAAAAGTAGAGCTTCGTGGGGTGGTCCTGTATATCGTCCAGAATCTTGCGAGACAGGAGGATGCCCATGGAGACGGCCTTATCAAGGCCCGCCGAAAGCGCCGGAGTCATGTGGAGGGAAGTTCTTAGTATCCCGCCCGCCTCCGCCGCTCCGAACAGCGCCGCCCCCCAGTTGCAGGCCAGCTCCTGGAGCTGAGAGTAGTTTTCCTCTTCTCCGCTCATCCTTTTCAACTCCGCAGAAGCTGGAGGCCTCGTTCCAGGCGCTCCTCGGCCTCGCGCACCATCGTCTCGACTATCTCCCTGCAGGAGGGGATATCCTTGATCTTGCCGCAGACCTGCCCGATCATGATCGACCCGTCCACCTCATCGCCGTAAAGGAAAGCCTGCCGCATCTTGCCCGCCCCGAAGGCGGCCATGGCTTCTTTTGAGGCGTTCATCTCCTCGAGCTTGAGAAATTCCTCGGCCAGCCTGTTCTTGAGCACCCGGCAGCGGAGGCCGGTGATGTTGCCCGTGATTATCGTGTCCTCTATGTTGGCCTCGATGACCCTCTTTTTGATTCCCATGGGCACCGGGGATTCCTGACATACCACGAATCGGGAGCCCATCTGCACTCCTTCGGCTCCCAGCGCCAGCGCCGCGGCAAGCCCGCGGCCGTCCGAAATGCCGCCTGCCGCCAGGATGGGCACTTTGACCGCCTCGGCCACCTGCGGCACGAGCGGCAGTGTTCCTATATAGCCCACGTGCCCGCCGCCTTCCATCCCTTCGATGATCATGGCGTCCGCACCATTCTTCTCGGCTCGCAATGCGTGCCTTACGGAAGGAATGACGGGTATGGCCTTTATTTCTGTCTCCTTGACCCTCTTTATTATGGCCTCCGGGTTTCCTATGCCGTAGGTTACCGCCGCAGGCTTCTCCTCCATGATGACGTCCATGTTCTGCTCTATGACGGGAGACCCCGCCAGAAGGTTTACCCCGAAAGGCTTATCGGTAAGGCTTTTGACCTCCCTGATGGCTTCTCTCATCTCTAATGGCTCGTACATGCCGCCGGCCAGTATCCCCAGGCCGCCCGCATTGGACACTGCCGCCACAAGCTGCGGGTAGGAAACCCAGGCCATAGCTCCCTGGAATATGGGATACTCTATCTTCAGCATTTCGGTGATTCTTGTTTTCATTCTCTACTCCTGGCCTTTCGAGGGCGTCTGTCGGATCGTTTATCTTTTCCGCTGTTTAGAAGGTCTCTTTGGGGCTCATCTTAAGAGGCCAATGGTAAATCTTTAACTGTAGAGAAATTAAAGGAAATTCGGCCTGATGTCAATATAAAAGCTAT
>CAYVLI010000067.1:3634-10033 GCA_964452105.1 uncultured Nitrospinota bacterium | reverse complement strand
CAACCGGTGGGATTAATCATGAACGCAAGAAGCACATACAGGAAAAGAAGGAACATAGGGCACAACCGGACCGCCCTGGAGCTGATCGGCAACACCCCGCTGGTAAAGATAAACAACTTGACCCCTGATAAGCCGGACATAGAGATATATGCAAAGTTGGAATGGTTCAACCCAGGGGGTTCGGTCAAGGACAGGGCCGCCCTGCGCATGATCGAGGATGCCGAAAAATCGGGCCTGCTCACCCCCGATAAGACCATCATAGATTCCACCTCGGGTAATACCGGAGTCGCATACGCAATGGTTGGGGCGGTCAAGGGTTACAGGGTAGAACTGGTGATGCCGGCCAACGTAACCATGGAACGCAAACGGACCATCAGCGCATACAGAGCGGGAATAATCTACTCCGACCCTCTTCAGGGTTCAGACGGGGCCCGCCTGCTGGCTCTGGAAAGGATGAAAGAAAATCCGGAGAAGTATTACCTGCCCTGCCAGTACGACAACGCTTCCAATTGGAAGGCGCACTATGACACCACCGGAGTGGAAATCTACCATCAGGCAGAAGGGCGTGTGACACATTTCGTGGCCGGTATCGGCACCGGAGGGAGCTTGATGGGGGTGGGTAAAAGGTTGAAAGACTACGATCCCTCCATACAGGTAATCGCCGTGGAACCGGACAATCCCCTGCATGGCATAGAAGGCCTCAAGCACATGGAAAGCTCCATCGTCCCCGGCATATACGACGAGAGCTTTCCCGACAGTAAGGTCAACGTAAAAACAGAAGATACTTACGAAATGGCCGACAGGCTGGCTCACATGGAAGGACTCTTCGCAGGGCACTCTTCGGGGGCCGCAATGCTGGGCGCCCTGGAGGTAGCCAAAAATATCGATAGCGGAGTAATCGTTATATTGTTCCCGGACGGCGGGGACCGCTACCTGAGCACTGGGCTTTGAACATGTTCGTCATCAGCGAAGCCGCGAGAGAAATCATGCATCAACATGCTGTACAGGAGTACCCCTTCGAATGCTGCGGGGTGATAGTGGGAAAAGAAGGCGAAAGCCCATCCGGGGATCGGGTGCACAGGTTGACGAACATCCAGAACAGGCTGCACGAGGAGGACCCCGAAAACAACCCCAGGGACGCCCGCATCGCTTACCAGATGGACCCGGAGGAATTTTACGGCGTCTTAAAGGGAGCGGAAACCGAAGCTCTGGTTATCAAAGCCATATATCATTCGCATCCCGAGAACCCCGTCTATTTCTCCCGGGAGGATGAGGAAAAAGCCCTCATCTGGGGCGAGCCACCCTGCAACTGCTATATTATCATATCTGTATATGCGGGGGCCGTGAAGGAGGAAGGCGCTTTCCGCTGGGAACCCTCCTCCAGGACTTTCGTCAGGGAAGAGATTGTACAGAAACAATGAAGACGCTGCACATATTGCGGGAAAGAAATGACCCGCTGGCTCTCAAAGCGATAACGGCGGCTACGAGCGCTGCGGACGGAGAAGCGGGGGTCCTGCTGCTGCACGATTCAGTGCTCTCATCGCTCCCGGAAGGGATACAAATTTATGCGTGCAAAGACGATGTAGAAGCCAGGGGCGTTCCGGTACCCCATCAAAAGCTGGATTACGTGGAAATAGTAAAGCTGCTTTTTCAGTACGATTCTGTTATTACATGGTGAAAAAACCAATTCCTTTCAGGAAGGAGGTGACCACATGGCTACGCTGGGTTTTCTTCTGACAACCGGACCTTACCAGGTCCAGAACTCCGAGACACTGTGCAAGACGGCAGAAGCGGCTCTGGACAAGGGGCACGCCGTAAAAATCTTCATGTACCTTGACGGCGTTTACAACCCCATCAAGTACCAGAAGTTCCCCGACCTGGATACCCTGCCCAAGGACAGGGTCCAAACACTGGTGGACAAGGGCGCTCAGATCATCGCTTGCGGAATATGCGTTAACGCTCGCGGCCTTGAAAACGGCAAGGACTACCTTGAAGGAGTAAAGGTAGGCGGATTGCCCGATTTCGCAGAAATAGTAAGCGAGGTGGACCGCCTGGTGACACTGTAAAACAGGGCGGTGTTCCATAACAGTAACCATATTTCAATATCAATGGAGGCACAGACCGTTGTCAGAAAAAAAAGTTTTGGTCAGCTTCAATCACGCGCCCTACGGGACCATATTCTACACCGAAGGGCTGAGGGCGGCCGTGGGGATAACCTCCGGGCTGGACGAACACTCGGTGAATTCAGTGTTCCTGGGAGACGGAGTCTATTATGCCCTCAAGAACGTCAACCGGGAGGACTCCGCAAGGTACCTCGGCACCCTGAGCGACCTGGGTGCGGGGCTGTACGCCGAGGAAGAATCCCTGCAGGAGCGCAACATCGACTCTGCTCAGATCGCCGGTGATATACAGGTGGTCCCCAGGAGCAAGATACTGGAACTCTTTCAGGAAGCCGATTTCAACGTGGACTTTTAGGAGGTAATTGAGCAATGGCACTCTATTTAGTGGATAAACCATACGGGCAGAACGGCCTGGCCCTTGCTTCCATAGATAAGGAGGCCAAGGTGGTCCTTGTTCAGGACGGCGTCTTCCTGGGCACAGGCAAACTGCCTGGGACAGAGGTGTACGCCATATCGGAAGACATCGAAAAGAGAGGCTTGCAGGATGCGGTGCCCTCCTCGGTTAAGAGGATAGGGTACGAAGAGCTGGTGGACCTCATCGTGGAAAACAAGGTAAATAATTTTGTTTGAGCTTAAACAGGGGGAGGGTCATCCAAAATGTCCTTGAAAGAAGAAAAGATAGCAAAAACAGTGGACATCAAAGGCGAGATTTGCCCCTACACTCTGATAGAGACCAGAAACGCGCTTAAAACCGTAAACGACGGTGATGTGATAGAAGTACTGGTGGATTATCGTCCCGCCGCCTTCGTGACCATTCCCAATCTGTGCAAAAAGAAAGCATACCCGGTGGAGACGGTGGAGGACGATGGTTACTGGAGGCTCTACATAAAGAAGGACGAAAGCGGCTGATGGCGGCTTCCACCCCCGTCTATCTCATTTCCATACCCTTCCTGGCGGTTTTCGCCATAGGAATGTACAGGCGCATATCCCTCTGGCTGGAAGGGAGTCTCGATGGAGAGCGGAGCTTGACCAGAGGGCGGAAAAGCGCCAGGATAGCCGGCCGCACGGCGGGCGCCTTCTTCTCCAGGAAGATACTTATCATCCTGGAGGCCATAGGCGCCGACTTCATTGCGGGAAGAAGGGCCTTCAGAGAAGACAGGCTCCGCTGGGCAATGCACTCCCTTATGTTGTGGGGCTTTCTGGGCCTCATGATATTCGACATAGCAGAGGTGACCTATATCCGCGGAGGGATGGGGGAGGAGGCAGTGAAGGACCTCCCCCACATGGCTTTCTCCTTCGACCTGCTGGGGGTAATTATTGTAACGGGCGTGATAATAGCCATATTGCGCCGCGCCGTTCTGAATGTCCCGCAGTTGCAGAACACTCCTGAGGATATTGCTGCGGTGGTGATACTGGCCGCAGTCGTAATAAGCGGCTTCTTCTCGGAGGGTTTCCGCTACCTCGCTACAGGGACCGCACCTGAAGTCGCCCGATACGGCTTCGTCGGATACCTGATTTCTCTGGCGGGCACACCGGGTGAACAGTGGAACTCGGCGCACCAGGTTTTCTGGTACCTGCATATGCTGGCCTCATTTACCTTCATAGCTTACATACCCTTCGGAAAGTTCATACACCTGTTCGCCAGCCCACTGGTGATAGCCTTGAATAACCTGTCCGCGCAGAAACAGGCCTGAAGGTTATAAACATGGACCTTTCTAATTTTTCCGTAAAACAACTGCTCGAGATAGATGCCTGCACCCGCTGCGGCGAGTGCATGAAGCCATGCCCCATAAACGTTTGGGGTGCAGTAGATGATTACATCCCCGCGGAGAAGATCAGGATGCTCCGCTCCATCATCAACAGCGACCGGAGCTGGATGAGGAAGCTTCTTGGGAAGGAGCGGGACAATTCAGACATCCTGGAGCATTTGAGAGACAACACCTTCCTCTGCACGCTTTGCGGGCGCTGCCAGCAGGTCTGCCCTGTAAACATAGACCAGCGCCAGCTCTGGATGGCCATGCGGCAGGAGATGGTTCACCGGGGATACGCCCCGGAGATTCTTGCGCAAGTGCGGGAAATCGTCAGAAAAGAGCACAACGTCCTGGATTACCCCAACGAAGAGAGGGCCATGTGGGTCGATTTCATGGATGAGGCCCCCGACCACCTCTACCAGAAGGAAAAGGCCGAGACACTCTATTTTGTGGGGTGCATCGGCTCTTTCTCGCCGGCCGTTCAGGAGATACCCACCTCCTTCGCGCGTTTGCTGGAAAGAGCAGGCGAGGATTTCACCATTCTCGGAGAGGAGGAGTGGTGCTGTGGTTTTCCCCTTATCATAGCCGGTTTACCCGAAGAGGCCGAAGCATTACGTCAGCATAACCTGGAGAAGCTCAGGGAACTTGGCGCCGGCAGAGTGGTGTTCAGTTGCCCTTCCTGCTTCTACACCTGGGGTAACTACTACAAGCCGGAAGGGGTGGAACTGCTCCACTCCACTCTTTACATTCAAAGGCTTATCCAGGAAGGACGCCTGGAAATGGAGGAGTTCCAGCAGCTTACTACCTACCATGACCCCTGCGACCTTGGCCGGGGCATGAAGGTCTTCGAACCCCCAAGGGAAATAATCAAGGCTGGAGCCAGGAATTTCGTGGAGCTGCCGGAGAACAGGGAGCGCGGCTTCTGCTGCGGCGGAGGGGGCGACCTGGAGATGACCGACGCTGACATAACGAACAAGATTTCCATGTCCCTGCTGAATGCGATAGGAAGCACAAATGCCGAGATGGTCGTGACCGCCTGCCAGCAGTGCAAACGAATGCTGCTGAACAGCGTTCGGGAGGATAACTCAAGCATAGAGGTTAAGGATATCGTGGAACTGGTTCTGGAGAAGGGAGTATTCAAGGGAGGTCCCCGCAATAATGGCTAAGGTGGAAAAGTACGAACTGCCCGATGAGCTATACTATGACAGGAAGGAACACCTCTGGAGCAGGATCGAAAACGGAAACGTTCGCGTGGGACTGGACATGTTCGGCCAAAAGGCCGCAGGCACGGTCGCATACATAAAGCTCATGCCCATGGGCAGGTCTGTGCGCAAGGGGCGCGCCTTCGGCTCACTGGAAGCGGGCAAATATATAGGCCCGCTCAAGGCGCCGGTGAACGGAAAAGTCATCGAGCACAATGAGGTGGTTCTCAAAAACCCTCAACTGGTGAACAAAGACTCCTACGGGCAGGGATGGTTCGTGGTACTGGAACCCTCCAATCTGGAGGAGGATATCAAAGACCTGGTTCATGGACACGATGGTATCACCGAGTGGCTCACCAACGAGATAAGCGAATACAGGGAGAAAGGTCTCCTCACAGAGGAAGAGGAAGAAGATTAGACAATGGTCCACTGGCGCTTACTGGACACGGGCGCACACAGCGCAGCCGAGAACATGGCCCTGGACTCCGCTCTCCTCAAGGCCGGAAGCAGGGGCGTCGCACCCAGCACGCTGCGCTTCCTTCAGTTTTCGCCACCCGCGGTGCTTGTCGGCTACCATCAGGATGTGAGCCAGGAGGTCAGGGAAACCTTCTGCCGCGGGAGGGGTATTGATATAAACCGAAGGCTCACGGGCGGCGGCGCCATCTACTGCGATCAAACGCAATTGGGCTGGGAGTTGATAGCCTCCAAGAAAGATTTCGGCCTGAACCGCATCCTGTTTCCCTTCTTCGAAAAGATATGCAGCGCCGTCGTGGAAGCGCTGGATGAGTTAGGCATCGAGGCACGCTACCGCTTCAAGAACGACATCGAGGCGGGAGGGCGCAAGATATCGGGCACCGGCGGCGTGGAGGAGGAGGACGCTTTCCTGTTTCAGGGAACCCTGCTTACGGACTTCGACGTGGAAACCATGCTCTATGCGCTGCGCGTTCCCACGGAGAAGCTGAAGGCAAAGGAAATAAGCTCGGCGGCCGACCGAGTCACCTGCCTCAAGCGTGAGCTGGGGTACCTGCCGACGCTCGACAGAGTCAAGGAGGCTATCGCAGCCGGCTTCGAAAAAGTCTTCGGCGCTGAGCTGAGACCAGGCGAACTTCATCCATTGGAAGAAAAGCTTTTTCGGGAGAGCATCAACTACTACAGCTCAAAGGATTGGGTCTATGCTCCCGGCCCTCACACAGGCCGCCGTCTCACGCTGCGCTCCGCCCGCAACGCTCCGGGAGGACTGATACGAACGGCCGTCTCCTACGATTCGGCAATGAGGCGGCTCGACGGCATCCTGATAACGGGGGATTTCTTCGCCTTCCCCTCCAG
>CAYVLI010000067.1:0-3534 GCA_964452105.1 uncultured Nitrospinota bacterium | reverse complement strand
TTGCTCATTCCTTACTGTTCCAAACCCATGGATTGCAGCTACAGGAACGAAAAGGGCTGCGACAGGTGCGGAGCATGTCCGGTAGGCGAGCTTTACGAAATGGCACATCGTCATGGTGTGACACCCGTCTCTATTGTAAACTTCGAAGACCTTATGGCCACCCTTAAAGAACTGGAACGTAAAGGGGCGGGGCCCTACCTGGGAAGCTGCTGCGAAGCTTTCTTCATCAAGCATGAGGAGGACTTCAAGTCTGTCCGCCTGCCCGGCATACTGGTGGATATCAATAGCTCCACCTGCTACGACCTGGGGCTCGAGCGGGAGGCCAAAAGAGGCACCTTCGAAAACCAGACTCAACTTAAATCAGGTCTCATAGGTAAACTGCTGCAAATGAAGGGGGTTGAAAAACCAGGGGAGCGATGGGTAGATTACGCGACGTCATAGTGATAGGCTGCGGGCCTGCAGGCGCATCGGCGGCGCTGTCCGCGGCGCGCGAGGGGCTGGATGTGCTGGTCCTGGAAAAGAAGAGCATCGTAGGAAGCCCCGTCTGCTGCGGGGAGTACGTCCCGGCGTTAATCTTGAAGGAAATCCCGCAGAGGAACGGATTCCTGGCGCAAGCAATCGGCGGACTCCGGATAAACCTCCCCACCGGGGAAGTTTTAAATACAGACTCCCCCGGCTTCACCCTGAAGCGGGATGAATTCGACCGTTTTCTCGCCGAAGCCGCATCGGAAGCAGGGGCGGAAATCATCACTTCGGCAGCAGTCCACGAAATCAATAATGATAAAGTCTCCACCTCAACAGGAGGCGCGGAGATAAGTTATCGTGGGCGGGTTATTATCGGCGCCGACGGGCCGCAATCGCTGACGGCACGGGCCATTGGCTCTGAGAAGAGCCGATTTTCTCTCGGCTTTCAGGAGCGTCTTCCACTGACCAACGGAATGAACAGGGCTCTAATTCATTACGACCACCGATACCGGGGGGGATACGCCTGGGTGTTCCCCAGGGGTAAGCTGGCCAATGTCGGGCTTGCCCTGAATAAGAGGCATGCTGATAATATTCAGGCTCTTCATGGTGAATTTAAACATTACTTATCGAGAGAAGGCATAATATCATCGGGAGCAGCACGGCACAGGACCAGCGGCCTGATACCGGTCGGCGGGCCTGGCCCAAGGATACAGGCGGGGAATATCTTGCTGGCCGGGGATGCTGCGGGTTTAACGAATCCACTGACAGGAGCGGGCATCGCATCGGCGGTTATCAGCGGTAAGCTCGCGGGAGAGCTGGCCGCACAGGCCATTAAGAGCGGAGACGCTACACTTCTTAAAGCCTATACCGAAGAATGCGCGATGTCATTCCCTCTTAATAGGATTGCAGCCATTAAAGAAGAAATGGATTCCCGATGGGGCACACCCGGAGGCGACGCCCTCATCACTGACTACTGGAAGGGTTTCTCCGGAAATGGGGCGGCGGAAAGGGTCAAACCCGCTGTTGCAAAGAGAACCTTATAAACGCAAAACCTTATGTTGTTAATTCAGCGCTGTCGGGTCTCCGCACTCGACAGGGGTGGATCTTCAAAACAAAGCTCTATGTTGCCGATGGAATATATTCATGGATAAGCTGAGAATGAGCCTTGCGGCGGCGATGACCCTGGGGTTCAAACCGGGCAGGTTCTACCGGGATGCGAAGCTATACTGCATAAACCTGCTCATGGACTACCCCGGGGGTTGTACGGCCAATTGCGCCTACTGTGGTTTGTCCAGCGGGAGAGCGCCTGCCGGCAACGGGCAGACCTTCATCCGGATAGAGTGGCCCCGCTACCGTGTGGAGCGGATCATAAACCGCATCGAAAACAGGAAGGAGCAGGTGAAAAGAATATGCCTGGCCATGGTCACGCACCCCGACTCGCCCTGCGACCTGACCGGATTGATAAAAAAATTCAGGAAAAGCCTCGATATTCCCATCTCCCTGCTGGCGACGCCCGCCTTCATCAGCGAACACCACCTGCACTCGTTCAAGGAGAGCGGAGCGGACAGGTTCACCGTGGCCTTCGATGCCGCCGCCGAAGGGATATTTCATGAACACCGCGGGAAAGGAGTGGGCTCATTTTTGAGCTGGGAAAATTACTGGCAGGTCTTCGAGCAGGCCCTCCCCATCTTCGGAGAAGGAAAGGTAGGCGGCCACCTCATAGTGGGGCTGGGTGAAACGGAAAAAGAGATGGCGGAGGCCATGCAGCGCATTCACGACTATGGAGGAGAGAGTCACCTCTTCTCCTTCTATCCGGAACCATATTCAGCCCTGGGGGAAAAATCGCCTCCGCCCATGAGACGATACCGGCGCATGCAACTGGCCAGATATCTAATCGATAACGGCATAGGCGGCATGGACTGTTTCGGTTTCGACGAAAACGACCGCCTGATGGACTACGGCGTGGAGCGGACACGCCTGGACAAAATAATCGAGACCGGCCTGCCCTTCATGACCAGCGGTTGCCCGGGAGAGGACGGCCTTGTGGCCTGCAACAGGCCTTTCGCAAACAGCAGGCCCGGACCCAACTTGCGCAACTACCCCTTCCCCCCCGGCAAAGGGGACATAGCAAGGATAAAGCGACAGCTATGGAAGTAGAAAACAAAGACAGCCTTGAGATCGCTCGTTCAGAAAGCGGCGAGCAGACGGTCGGCCGCCTCAATAAAGCGTGGAGCATAAGGGTGCGCAACTTCGGGCCTGAGATGCATTTCCATGTGCCTGCCATAAAGAGATTCGAGACAGATGAAATAAGGAACGGTGAGAGACCCCGGTTCGTTCCCATCTCAGTGACCGGCTCCAGGTGTTCCCTGAACTGCGATCACTGTCAGGGTAAACTGCTCCGCTTCATGCGCCATGCCCGCACACCCGAAGAGCTGCTGGCCCTGGGCCGCAAGCAGTATGAAATGGGCTGCCGGGGAATGCTGCTCTCGGGAGGCTCTCTGGCTAACGGGCAGGTCCCTCTCAAGCGGTTCTGCCCTGCCATGAAGAAACTCAGGGAAGATTACGGCATGATCATCGCCGTGCACACGGGGCTGGTGGACGAGGAACTGGCGGACGGCCTGGCACAGGCGGGAGTGGAACGCGCGATGATGGACGTAATGGGCCACGAGGATACCGTTCGCAGAGTATATCACCTCGATGCATCCCTGGAAGCTTTCGAGGATTCGTTAACGCTTATGGCCGAACGGAAACTTAATCTGACTCCACACGTAGTAATAGGTCTCCACTTCGGAGAAATACTGGGGGAAGAGGCCGCTCTCAGGATGATAGCGCGACATGGCATTCACTCGCTTGTGCTGGTGGTCATAAATCCTCTGGAGGGAACCCCCATGGAAAAGACGAAACCTCCCACTCCATGGGAGGTAGGCGGGATTTTCGCAAAGGCCCGTGAGCTTTTACCGGCAACGCCCATCATCCTGGGATGCGCCAGGCCGGGGGGCGATCATAAATTCGAGACGGATAAATATGCACTGGAGGCCGGTTTAAACGGCATAGCATACCCCGCCCAGG
>CAYVLI010000066.1:6807-10059 GCA_964452105.1 uncultured Nitrospinota bacterium | reverse complement strand
TGGACTTAATACCAAGCATCTCCTTGAGTTCGATGCATCCCACGAATCTGAAAGGAGTTGAAGCTATCTTTTTACTTTTCATTCTTATGTTATCCTATTTCCCAAGGCGTTTTTCAGGTCCCCATGCCGTCTTCGATTTGTAAAAACATGAAAATATAACAACATAAAAGGCTGTTTTGAGACAAAAGCCATCTTAAAAAACATACATGGTCCAACCGAATCTCAGGTCATCCATGGAATAGCCATCCGCTTCTTTATACCTTCTATACAATATGGAGCCAATTTGCAAGCCCCAAACCAGCCTCGGTATATAATAGCAGCCTACTTGCATAATCAAACTTTATACGCCATGCAATTCTTATCGGCACCAAAATTGATGACATTAAGAAAAGAAAATATCAATACCGCCCCCGGCTGAATCCAGCGGTTATTCAGTGTAATCTTTAAATAAATCATGGGATCATAAAACCCGACCCTCTCCAGAGTTTTATTGACAGCACAACTCCGTAAATGTAAACTGATAATCGATATCACTGCCCCAACAAACAATAAGGAAGGCGCCTTAAACTAACACTTGAAAGGTGCATAAACCATGAGACTATTAGAAAGCGAAGCTAAAAGCCTTTTCAGGGACAACGACATACCTGTCCCCGAAGGGATGGTAATTTCATCGCCCGACGAGTTGAAGCTCGAAGGTAAAACGGTGGTCAAAGCCCAGATACCCACAGGCAGACGTGGCAAGGCCGGGGGCGTCCTATTCTGCGAAAATCTCGACGAGGCCAAAACCCGAGCAGGCGAACTTCTGGGTTCCTCGCTTCTGGGCTACGATGTAGAGAAGGTTCTGGTCGAGCAGGCCCTGGAAACGGAAAGGGAATTTTTTCTGGCCGCCACTTATGACACTGCCAACAAGGTCCCGGCGGTCATCTTGAGCCCCCATGGCGGAGTGGACATCGAAGAACTGGCCGAAAAGCACCCCGAGCAAATATTCCGCACGTCCTTCAATATCCTGGAGGGGTTCGGTGAACACCGGGCCCGGGAGCTTGTCAGCGACGCCGGTCTCAGCGGCAAAGACTTGATGCGAATCTCAGGCATCCTGCACCGGCTGGTCAACCTGTTCCTGAAATGGGACGCTACAATCGCTGAAATCAACCCGCTGGTAAAAACCTCGGACGGCCAATTCATGGCGGTCGACGGCCACATCGACATCGAGGACGACGCACTCTATCGCCACCCGGAACTGGAGAGCAAATACGGCATCCCCAAACGCGAGACGGTGGGCAGACAGCCCACGGAGTTCGAGATCGAAGCAGCCAAAATAGACAGCCAGGATCATCGAGGCGTGGCCGGAAGGATGGTCGAATTCGACGGTAACATAGGCCTCCTCATCGGCGGCGGCGGGGCCAGCCTCACCGCCTTCGACGCCATCAGGAAACACGGCGGCCGGCCCGCCAACTATTGCGAAATAGGCGGCAACCCCAGCGTCAAGAAAATAAGGGAACTCACCCGCCTCATGCTTTCCAGGCCGGGAGTGGAGAAGATAGCTGTGATTATGAACGTGGTCAGCAACACCCGCGTCGATCTCGTCGCCAGAGGTATCATAAAAGGCATACACGACCTGAATCAGAATCCATCCGAGCGGATAGCCATCTTCCGCATCCCCGGTTCCTACGAGGGTGACGGCTTCAAGATACTGGAGAAGCACGGAGTCAACTACTGCGACCGAACGGTCTCCATCGACGAGGCTGCCAGACAGGCCGTGGAAGCCTTCAAGTAATCACGAAACGAGGATACATAAAATGTCTATACTGGTCGATGAAAATACTACCATCCTCATACAGGGCATAACGGGCAGGGAGGGAACCACCATGGCCCGCGCTTCCCTAAATTATGGCTCCAAAATCCTCTGCGGAGTCACCCCGGGAAAAGGGGGACAAGAGGTTCATGGCATACCCGTCTATGACTGCATCAAGGGCGCCCTGAAAGACCATCCCTGCAATACGGCAGTCGTGGGCGTGCCTCCCGCTTTCGTCAGGGGTGCGGCCATGGAAGCGCTGGACAACAACATGCCGCTGGTGGTCATCCTTACGGAGCGTGCACCCAGAAGGGACGTGGCCGACGTCATATCCTTCGCAAACGCGAAAGGAGCGCGAGTGGTAGGGCCCAACTCGCTGGGCCTCATATCCCCCCACAAGACCAAAGTGGGTATGGTGGGTGGACCGGCGGAGGATGTCATGAAAGCTTACTCGCCCGGAAAAGTGGGCATACTCTCCAGGAGCGGCGGTATGACCACCGAGCTCGCCAACCTCCTCACCATAAACGGACTGGGCCAGAGCACCGCGGTCAGCATAGGTGGGGACCCGATAGTCGGCTCCACCTATTCAGACCTGATACCGCTTTTTGAAAAAGACCCGGACACGAAAGCGGTGGTAATATTCTGCGAGCCGGGCGGCACGTCTGAGGAGGCCCTGGCCGATTACGTCGTAGAGCATAACGTAAAGCTACCCATAATATCATTCGTAGCGGGGCGGTTCGCCGACGCTATGCCCGGCATGCGGTTCGGGCACGCCGCGGTCGTGGTCGAAGGAGACCGGGGCAGCACGGCCAGCAAGATACGCCGGTTCAAGGAGGCGGGTATAATGGTGGCCGAAGAGTTCAACGACATAATCAAGCACCTGGGCAAAACCCTTTAGCCCGAATGAGCGTTACAACAGCGACCACAACCCTTTCAGCATAAGGATAAGCGGATGGGACTGTTCATAGACCTTGCCATAAACAGGGATACCTGCCTGGGCATCCAGGAATGCGGAAAGTGCATCGAGGTTTGTCCGGTGAAGGTCTTCAGTGCAGAGGGCAGCACTCTCCAGACCGACTATGACAATGAAGACGAATGCACTCTCTGCGACATGTGCATACAGAGATGCCCTGTGGATGCGCTGGTCATCGTCAAGCACTACGAAAAAGTTTGACTCCCTGCCCTGCAACAATTCGTAGCTATTCGGTGGGCAAGGCCCACCCTACAATTGTCATTCCCGCGAAGGCGGGAATCCAGCAGTAACGAAAAAACTTCATAGGGCCGACCCTTGTGATCGCCCCTACTCTTTTGAAACGTCCACTGTGCTGTTGGGTCTCCGCACCCGACAGCATTTGAACCTGCCAGGTTCGGAGACCTGGCAACACGACAAATCTTTTAAAACCGCTACCGGCTGTATTAGAAGCGCTCCTATACGAGAGCGTTCAGACCTGTGAGCTCGC
>CAYVLI010000066.1:0-6707 GCA_964452105.1 uncultured Nitrospinota bacterium | reverse complement strand
TACCGGCTGTATTAGAAGCGCTCCTATACGAGAGCGTTCAGACCTGTGAGCTCGCGGCCGACTATGAGTTTCTGGATGTCCGTGGTGCCGTCGGGTATGGTGAGCGTCCTGGCGTCCCGGAAGTAGCGTTCCAGGGGAAATTCTTCGGACAGCCCGTAAGCGCCGTGAAGCTGCAAAGCGCGGGAGGTGACCCTGGCAGCAGCTTCCGTGGCGTAAAACTTCGCCAGAGAAGTCTCCCAGGCGCATTTGACGCCCTCCTGAATCAGCGAAAGACCCCGGTATGCCAGGAGCCTGCTGGCTTCCGTTTCGGCCACCATATCCGCGAGTGCGGCCTGCACCAGCTGAAACTTTCCTATCAACTTGCCGAACTGTTCCCTCTGCAACACATACTGCATCGAAGCATCAATGGACGCCTGGGCTATACCCACCGCGCCTAAGGCCAGGTGGCAGCGGGCAAGCTCGAAACCTTTCAACGTCTCCCGGAGACCCTCGCCTTCGGGGGTGAACAGGTTGGCTCTGGGCACCACACAATTATCGAATACCAGTTCCCCCGTGGGAGAGGAGCGCAGCCCCAGCTTCCTCAGGTCGCGCCGCTCGTAAGATGATTCTTCCCTGTCCACCAGTATTCTTGCGATGCCCTTCTTCCCCTTGGCCTTGTCCAGAGAAACCGTCACCATGCACATATCGGATATGGTGCCGTTGCTTATCCAGATTTTTGTGCCGTTGACGACATAGTTGTCGCCGTCGAGGACCGCGGTGGTCTCCATCATGCGCGGGTTGGAGCCCACGTTCGGCTCCGTGATGCCTGCGCTGGCTATCATCTCACAGCTCATCATCTTCTTCAGAAATTTCTCTTTTAGGTAATCGGTGCCTTCCCTGGCCAATCCCAATACCATGTGAGACTGTATCATCACCACCAGCGCATAAGACGGGAACGCCCGCCACAGCTCCTCCATGAGAAGGCCGTCGGTCAAATAGTCCAATCCCTCGCCGCCCAACTCCTTCGGCGCCATACCGGTCACGTAGCCGAGGGGTTTCATCTTGTTCATCAGCTCGACGCAAAGCTCTTTGGTAAGCGGCATCATCTGGTCCCATGCCTCTACGTTGGGGATTATCTCCTTTTCCATGAAATCCCTGGCTGCCTTTTTCAATTGCGTCTGCTCGTCATTCCAGCGGAAATCCATGCTTATTCGGCCTCCTTTATCTTGATGCTTCAGTTATCCCTGAACGAAGTATTTCGCATAAAACATCGCTTCCACGAACCTATCCGCAATCAACGCTAAACGGTCAGCGGCATGCCGTCGCCGGCGGGGTCTGAGCCCCCTTGCAGGACGCCCCGCTCTTCATCCACCAGGATGCCGTGGACGAGGCCGAAACCTCCGTAGCTCAAGAAGCTGCGTCCGGTCTTACAGCCCATCCCTTCAAGGGCCTGGCAGGTGGAGGAGGGTATGCGCGCCTGGAGGTAGATGATATCCCGCTGGCAATCGAAGCGGGGTGCGCTCACTGACTCCTGCGCGCTCATGCCGAAATCTATCACGTTCAGTATGGCCTGAAGCACAGAGGTAATGATGCGCGTTCCGCCCGGGGCGCCCAATATGAAATAGGGCCTCCCGTTCTTGCATACTATGGTGGGGGCCATGCCCGTCACCCTGCTTTTCCCGGGCTGTATGGAGTTCACGCCTCCAGGTACGGGGTCGAAGGCGTTCATGCAGTTATTGTACATGAACCCCAGGCCGGGGGTGATGACTCCGGCGGATACACCCAGGCTGTGGGTCATGGCCACGGCGTTTCCCTGTTTATCAAGCACGGATATGTGAGTCGTGTCCGGTGGTTCATATACTCTGCTTACCGGGACGTCGAAATCCCGCCCTGCATCCAGCTCTTCTCTTATTCCCGCTGCATGCTCCCCGGAGATGAGTCTGTCCACGGGCACGTCCACGAAAGCCGGGTCTCCCACGAGCCGCGCCCTGTCCGCGAAGGCGGCCCGCATGGCTCTCGAGACCAGCCTCACGTACTCCGGGCCGTTGTGCTCCATCCCGCCCAAATCGTATCCTTCGAGGATATTCAATATCTCGAGCAGGGTTATTCCTCCCCCGGGCGGAGGGCTGGCATATACGGTGTGACCTCGATACTCACTTTTCAGCGGCCGGGTGTGAGTGGGCAGATAATCTTCGAGATCGTCGTGGCGGAGCAGGCCTCCGCCAGCCTCCAGATCCTTTAACATGGCATCGGCCATGGGGCCTGAATAGAAGTAATCCGGGCCCTCCTTCGCTATGAGGGAAAGGGATTTCGCCATGTCTTCGTTGATGAGGATATCCCCTTCCTCGAAGAAAGCGCCATTTTTAAAATAGATTCTCTTAGCCTCGGGGGTGCAATTGAGCCGGTCGAGAGTAGAAACCCTCCCGAACAATGGCTTGTACTCCCACCAGCGCCTCAGTCTGGGCCTCACTATGAATCCGTTTGCAGCGCAACCGATTGCCGTCTCGAAGAGCGATTCCCAGCTCAGGGTGCCGAAACGATCCAGGGCATCGTAGAATCCCGCCACCACGCCGGGCGTGGTGATGGACTGGCAGCCCAGGTCGTTGACCCTGCCCTGGAGGATGTAGCCGAAACCGTCGGGGCACTCTCCCAGAAACAGTTTTTCCCACATATCGGGCTCCGCCAGATATGGAGCCTTGCCGTGAAAATCTATCTGGTGGAACTGCCCTGATGCTCTGTCATAATGGAGGAGGCTTCCGAATCCGCCAACGCCGCACATCTGCGGGTCCACCACTCCCTGAACCAGCGCCGCGGCCAGAGCTGCGTCCACGGCGTTGCCGCCGCCCTTCAGCACGCGGACGCCTTCTTCAACGGCGTCTGGCTGCGGGGCTACGACCATTCCTTTTTTAGCTGAATCGCCCATCGCGTCCGTCCTCAAGGGATTCTCGCCTAATCTGCGAAACTTAAACCTCTTTCAATAACAGAGTATTTCTCTCATATTTCACGGCCTTTATCAACGATAATCTATCCCTTAAAATGGTAACCACAAATGGACACAGTAATATAGAGCGCTTTGCGACTGAAAGTGAGAATGCTTTTATGGTGTACATCATAGCTAATGTTTGTACTTTTCACTATGCCATTGCATTGAAAGGGGTTTATGGTAACTTAGTTCCGAATAAACGAATTTTTGAAAGTAGGCGCTGGAGGGACTGTAACTTTACACCCGACGGCTCAATGCCTACATAACATGTGCAAGTTTAAGTAATTTCTCAAGATAGAGGAGGTAGAGTATGAAGTCTACTCTATGCAACAGGGCATTCTTTATTTCTCTGATTATCTTGATGGGAGTTGCCCTCTCCTGCTGGATTCCCGGGAAAGCCCTGGCAAAGGATGACACGCCTGGCTTGATAGCATCGCTGCAAGGGAAAGGCGCCCTTCCTTCAGGGCTGGAAGAATTGGTCTCGATGATGGAAAACCCCGTGGAACGGGATAAGTTCCTTTCCCGGCTCAAAGCGCTTATGGCGGCACAAGAAGCTGCCACTGCCGCGGAAGTAGAAAAAAAAGGTGCGCCAGAAACGCTCCCTACGAGGGGTTTGGGGAAATGGGCCGACACGGTGAAGCTCATTCCGGGCAAAATCTTTTCTGGCTTCAAGAACTTTCCCGGCCACATCAAATCCGTAAAAACCTATCTTTCAACACCTGGAAACCTCCGGACCGTAACTAACATCTTGATAAAATTAGCCCTGGCCCTGATCCTGGGCATAGTGATACACCTGATAATGAGGAGGACTCTGAGGAGATACAGGCTTCCTGCTGCCGGTGAAAAAGCCGGTGAATCGTTTCTGGAGAGGCTCAGGGGGGTGGCGTATAACGCAGGAATGGATGCATCATCGGCGCTTGCGCTGCTGATTTTCAGTTATATCTTTGTGGAATTATTCGTGGTGAGAGAAGTCCTGCGACACAGCGTCTTGACCATATTCTGGGCCAATTTTCTTTACTCTGCGTTCAAATCTATAACGGTAAGGATACTCAGTCCAGAAGATTCTCAAAGGCGTCTCATACCGCACGGGGATGAGATAGCCGTCTATGCTTATATATGGGCTCGCCGCTTCATCTTTCTCTCGGTATACTTTTACCTTGTAATAAACCTGCTCGCCTCTGCCGGATTGCCCTCAGGAGCCGTCAACTTCCTGGAGGATATATACAAACTGGTACTGGTCATCTTCGTGGCCGTAGTGCTGGCGCAGTGGAGGGATACCATAAGGGAAAAGCTGTCCTTCAGGGTGGAGGGGGGCGACGACTACCGGCAGCGTTTCGGGAGGACTTACAATTTCATAATGGGCAAGGCGCTGATCGCAGTCCCTTTCTACATAGTAGCCATCTACCTGGTCTCGATGTTCGGCGCGGAGGGCGTCGCACGCCACATGCTTATAGCGACCATAGGCAGTGTCCTGATGATGGCGGTGGGGAGTGGTCTGAGGCTGCTGGTCAACTTCATATTCAACAAAATCTTCTCCATTAGTGAGCGGCTCAAGGAGCGCTACCCCGGCCTCGAAAAACAGGCCAACAGGTACCTCGCCACCACGAGGACGCTTATCAATGCTTTCATTTTTATCATGGCCTTTCTCATAATACTGGAGATGTGGGGCGTACATTCCTTCGAATATGTCACTTCCAGAGCGGGTTCGATTATTTTCTCGCGCATCCTGGCCATCGCCGCCACCATATTGATCGCCTGGCTGATTATCAACCTGAGCAAATTTTTCATTCATCGTGTTCTGGAATCAAAGATGGATGAGAACGGGAACGTCATAGAGATGAGCCAGAAGGCCAGGACATTCTTCCCTCTTGTTCACAACAGCGTCAAATACGTGACCAGCTTCGTGGCCGCACTTATCGTGGCTCAATATATGGGGCTTAACATAATGCCCGTACTGGCTGGCGCAGGCATTGTAGGTCTGGCAGTGGGCTTCGGCGCCCAGACGCTGGTGAAGGACGTTATTAACGGCTTCTTTATCCTGTTCGAAGACATAGTATCCGTGGGTGACGTGGCCATAATCAACGGTACCGGGGGGCTGGTGGAGGCCGTAAACCTGAGGACCATGAAGCTCAGGGATCTGGCGGGGAACGTTCACGTCATCCCCAACAGCTCTATAGGAATGTTAACCAACATGACCAAGGAGTACTCACGATACGTCATCGACGTTGGTGTTGGATACCGCGAGGACCCCGATGAGGTTATGCAGATACTTCGTAACATCGGCGACGAGTTGATGCAGGACCCCGAATACGGACCGGAGATACTGGAGCCTCTGGAGATACTGGGGGTGGACGACTTCGCGGACTCGGCGGTCATAATCAAAATTCGCATTACCACGAAGCGCATAAGACAGTGGTTCGTCGGGCGCGAGCTCAAGAGGAGGATCAAGAAGCGGTTTGACGAGAAGAACATCGAGATACCGTTCCCGCACAGGACCATTTATTTGGGCGATCCTAAACATGAAAAGCCACAGCCACTCCATGTTAAGCTGAGCAGGGATACCATCATGAATTAAGCTCCGTCGCCTTCGATAAAATTGTTCAACGTGGCAGCTCTGTGATAAAGTCGGCTTTGAGACCTCTGAGGGGGGATTCATGCGAAGCCCGCATGGGCCTCAAATAATCGACAGTCAAGGTTACAAATACAATTACAGACAGGTTTTATCTCCCAATCATGGAAACCGTTCTTATAACCGGAAGCAAAGGACAGTTGGGTTCGGAGCTGGTTCGGCTGCTCTCGCAGAGCCGTCGCGTGGTTCCCATGGGTCGAGGCGAAGCGGACATAACGGAGCTGGAGTCCACCAGACGATTCATCAAAAGGCATGAACCAGGCTGCGTGATACATGCTGCGGCGTTCACAAACGTGGACGACTGCGAGAGCATGCAGGAGGAAGCCTTCCGCGTCAATGCTCTGGGGACCAGAAACGTAGCCATCGCGGCCAGGGAAGTCGAGGCAAAGCTGTTCTACATCAGCACCGACTACGTTTTCGACGGAAAGAAGGAAACGCCTTATAGGGAATACGATAATACCAATCCCATCAACGTTTACGGCGCTTCCAAACTGCTGGGAGAAAAATTCATCACCGAGCAGATGCACCGCTTTTTCATCATCAGGATAGCCTGGCTCTATGGACACGAGGGCAAGAACTTCATTAAAACCGTGCTGAGGCTGGCTAAGGAAAAGGAGGCGCTGCAGGTGGTGGACGATCAGCGGGGCAGCCCCACCTTCACCCTTGATGTGGCCAGACAGATAGAGCGGTTATTGCCCACCGACCTTTACGGAATCTACCATTGCACTTCGCAGGGAGAATGCACCTGGTACGATTTCGCCTCGGAAATAGTCGGACTGGCCGGACTGAAGATGAAGGTGGAACGCACCACCAGCGAAAAATTCCCCCTGCCTGCCAGACGACCCCGCAATTCCGTTCTGGAAAACTACATGCTTAAACTACAGGGGCTGGACATCATGCCTTCCTGGAAGGAATCACTGAGAGAATTCATGAAAAAGGAGCGCTGAAAAAGCGCTGTTTCATGCCCATCTTTTAATAGGCGGGGCTTTCAGCCCAGCATTGGAAACTGGGCGGTAGGATGCCGCCCCTATGAACTTAGTTGCCGTCATTCTGAGCGCAGTGAAGAATCTCTCTTATCATACTGTTATCTTTATCTTTTACGAGATGCTTCGCTTC
>CAYVLI010000065.1:0-10155 GCA_964452105.1 uncultured Nitrospinota bacterium | reverse complement strand
CCCGGCCGCCGCAAGATACGCCGGGGAGACAGGCGACGGCCCGGAATACCTCACCATAGCATCCTTCGGAATGGGATGCGACCTGCCGGATATGGCCGCTGTCACCCATTTGCACCACCTGTGCGGCGATTACGGCATGGACCTGGTGGAGATGGGCGGCATAATACCCTTCCTCATGGAGCTGTGGGAAAAGGGCATCATAGACGAAAAGGATACAGATCGTTGGCTGGGCCGGCCAGTTTCGCTCCAGTGGGGAAACCTGGAAGCGGTGGAGACGGTCATTCGCTCCATCGCCCTGCAGGAAAACGGTCTGGGAGAGATGTTCCAGAGGGGCCTGCTTCCGGCGGCGCAGACCATAACCGAGGAGAAGGATTTTCCGGTGGAGCAGTATGCCGTTTACGGCAAGGGCGGGATTACCATGCCCGAGGAGATAAGGCCCTATCCCATCTGGGCCATCAACTTCGCCGTTTCCTCCCGCGGCTGCGACCACCTTAAGGGCTACAACGTCATCGACAAGGCCTTCCGCACGGATATTTCAAAGGCCTGGTTCGGCGAGCCGGGCGCGGGCGCAGGCTATGTGCCCGACCTCAAGGGAGCGGCCTCGGCCCGCTCGGAGAACTATACGGCCGCCGTGAACACTCTGGGCGTCTGCGTATTCCGCACCGCCAGGGACCCCCTGAACATCTCGCTGGACGTCCTGGCCGGGGCATACAGGGCCCTGACGGGGTTGGAGATGAGCGGAGAGGAGATGTACACAATCGGGGAGAGGGCTTACAATCTGGAGAAGGCCTTCAACTCCAGGGTGGGGCTGCGCAGGGAGGACGACAGGCTCTGCCGGCGCTGGATGAAGGAACCCGTCGCCGGAGGCCCCGGAAAAGGCATGAAAGCGGAGGACTACTTCCAGGAACTCCTCGATGAGTATTACAGATATAAAGGCTGGGACGTGGGAACCTCGCTGCAGACCCGCCAGAAGCTGCTCGAACTCGGCCTGAAAGATGTGGCGGACATACTGGAGAAAGAAGGTGCACTGGTATAGAAAATAATTGAACTTAAATCCGCTGTTTCAACTTCTCCAGCGCATCATCCAGGAACTTCTCGGCGATACCGTAGTCCGTCTCTATCCATACCACATCCGTGTACATGCGGTATATGAAATGGCGCCGCCTGGCGCCGTACAGCGATATCACGTGTACACCTTTAACTTCAATCTCCTTGAAGTGCCCGTACGGCCCGGCGCCTGCCCTTATTCCTTTGACCATCCGGCCCATAAGCTCTTCGGCCCCGCTCTCTTTCTCCGAGCGGGAGATCCATATGATAGCGGCGCTGGATGCGCGGGCCGGGTTCCCGTAACGAAGCACGAAACCCTGGTAAAGGCCGAGGTCTTTACCATGAAGGCTGTAAATCTGCCGTTTTGCTTCATCACCTTCGGCTTTGCTCAATAATCTGAGGCCTGCTATTTGCTTCGGGAACTCATCTGCCAGTACAGGGGCATACAAGCCCTGCAAAAGCGAAACCGCCAATAATACAGCGAAACCTAACGAGGAGGAACCCGCTGCTTTGACGAACGCTGCTCTCGTTCTATTCTTCAAGGAAAAGCTCCTGCGAAAGTGTTATTTGTTCCGGGCAGTGCAACTCATTTTATCAAAAAACTTTAAATATTTCTCCTGAAATAGTCCGGGCTCTTGTGTTATAATCTCATCGGTTTTCTAATCAGCCCAATCGCACCACTTTGTCAAGAGAGGCTGTATGCCGTATATAGAAGAGCCCTACGGTTATTATTAGCTAATCCGATTCTCAGGGGGATAAAGTTATGACACAGGATTCTCTTATTACCGACGAAGCTCGGGCCATGATAGGAAAGGAGACGGAACCTGTCACGGGAGAAGTTTACGCTAAGGAAATACGCCGTTTCTGCTACGCCGTGGGTGACCTGAACCCTCTCTACCTGGACGAGGAAGCGGCTGCAAAATCAAAGAATAAAGGTATCGTAGCGCCGCCCATGTTCTTCGAGATTCCCACCGTTCAGGAATATCCCCAGGAACAGCTCAAAGTGGACGGACTGCCCCTGACCACCAACTTGAGACCGCCTCTAAAGGTAACCAGAAGGATGGCCGGGGGCAACGAAGTGGAGTTTTTCAAACCCATGCGCCCCGGAGACAGGATTACCCGTGTGAGCAAGATAACAGACATCTTTGAGAAAGACGGCCGCAGCGGCCGCCTGGTGTTTACGGTTTACGAACATAAATACACCAACCAGGACGGCGAGCTGGTGGCCATCGCCAAGCAGACCGGGATATCCAGATGAAAGGAGGATGAAACAGTGGCTGAAGGGCAGATATATTTCGAAGACTTAAGCGAAGGCGAAGAGATACCCACCATGGTAAAGGAACCCGGCCGGGCCCAGCTATTCATGTACAGCGCCATCACCTGGAACGTACACCGCATACACTACGACCGCAATTACGCCAACCTGGAAGAACACCCGGACGTCCTGGTGCACGGGCCGCTTCAGGGAGCATTTCTGGGGCAGTATATGACCGATTGGATCGGCTCCGAAGGCGCCTTGAAGAAGATAGCCTGGAGCAATAGAGGCAGGACTTTTCCTGAAGAGCCTTTCATAATGAAAGGACTCATCAAAGAGAAACGCACCGAGGGGAGCCAGAACCTCATCGACTGCGAAATCTGGGCTGAGAACAAGGAAGGCGAGCGGCTGGCGCTGGGAAACGCCACGGTCGTACTCCCTTCCCGCGGCTGAACATGAGACAGAAGCCTTACCGCTCCGGGCGATCGGCGAGGGGTCGATTCCGGGCCCGCAAGAGCAGGTTGAATCGCCGGTGGAATGCTAAAATACGCTTTGTTTGAAACTACTTAGACCACTTTAACATTGACAGGAAACTACGTGTTTGCTTAGAATAACCGCTCAAATGTAAAAATCAACTCCGGTGAAGCACAGAGTAACAAATATGGAGCCTCATAAAGTATTGGTTCTTAATCAAACTTACGAACCACTCAATTTCTGCAATCCCAGGAGAGCTGTGAAGATGGTCCTCAAGGGTAAGGCAGAAGAGGTAGAAGGAGACGGAGCCCTCATGCGCTCGCCGAGTTTTACCTTTCGCCTTCCCAGCGTAATCAGGCTCCGCTATTACATTAAGCAGCCTCATATGGTCGGGGTGACATTCAGCAAGAAAAACGTCTTCAAGAGGGATCGTTTCATCTGTCAATACTGTGGCCAGAGAAGTCCTGAAATGACCATAGACCACGTCATACCTAAATCAAGGGGCGGGAAAACGTGCTGGAGAAACGTAGTCGTGGCTTGCAAGAATTGTAATACCATAAAAGGCGACAGGACACTTCGGGAGGCCTGCATGCAATTGGTCCGAAAGCCGAAAAAACCCTCCTTCGTCTTCTACCTGAACCTGGCGCAGTTTTCCATCAACAACTTTCATGAAAGCTGGAACAAATACCTTCCAGAGGATTTCCGTATTCAAGGCGTCAGTCAGACTGCGCCAATGTCCGCAACTTGACTGGCAGCGCTTCTCCCACGTTTATCTTACCGCGCCTCCGTTGCAAGGCAGTCTCAGGTATCGCTATAAATCGTGTTCGGCTATATATTCTTAAGTGAGGCGCTCGACTTCAGCCTTTTAAATCGAAAGAATATCCGAAAAAATGACCGGCAAATTCCAACTCGTTTCTGATTTCGCTCCGAAAGGCGATCAACCCCAGGCTATAGAAAACCTCTCGGAAAACATAACGTCCGGGGTGGAACACCAGGTGCTATTGGGCGTCACCGGGTCGGGCAAGACCTATACGGTCGCCAATGTCATCGAACGGTTACAGAAACCGACGCTGGTGATCGTCCACAACAAAACACTTGCAGCGCAGCTATACAGCGAATTCAGGGATTTCTTCCCCTGCAACGCCGTGGAGTATTTCGTAAGCTACTACGATTACTATCAACCTGAAGCGTACCTGCCCCGCACCGACACCTACATCGAGAAGGACGCAAGCATAAACGACGAAATCGACAAGATGCGCCACGCCGCTACCAGGTCGCTCCTGGAGCGGAGAGATGTGATAATCGTGGCCAGCGTATCCTGCATTTACGGACTGGGCTCCCCGGAACTGTACCACGGAATGATGGTATATCTGGAAGAAGGAGACAGGCTGGACCGAGATGAATTGCTGCACAAACTGGTTCAAATACAGTACCGGAGAAGCGACATAGATTTCAGAAGAGGCGCCTTCAGGGTCAGGGGAGACGTGGTGGAGATAATGCCCTCCCACGAATGGGAGTCCGCCATAAGAGTGGAGTTCTTCGGCGACGAAGTGGAAAGCATCAGCCGCATAGACCCCCTCACGGGAGCGATGCAGGAAAAGCTCTCCTCCACCACCATATATCCCGGCAGCCATTTCGTCACTCCCGAGCAGCGCCTGAAGGAAGCCATCGGAGGCATTAAACGGGAACTGGCCGGGAGAGTCGCCCACTTCGAGAAGGAAGGCAAACTCCTCGAAGCCCAGAGGCTCCAGCAGCGCACCCTGTTCGACATCGAGATGATGAGGGAGATAGGCTACTGCCAGGGAATAGAAAACTACTCCCGATGGCTGGACGGGAGACAGGCCGGAGAGCCGCCAAACACCCTGCTCGACTATTATCCCGATGACTCGCTGGTGATAATAGACGAGAGCCACGTCACCATGCCTCAGATTAAGGGGATGTACGTTGGAGACCAGTCCCGAAAGCGCACGCTGGTCGAGTACGGATTCAGGCTCCCCTCCGCCCTGGACAACAGGCCGCTCAACTTCGGAGAATTCGAAAAAGCCGTGAACAGGGTTATCTACGTCTCGGCCACTCCCGCCGGGTATGAACTCGAAAAAAGCGGTGGGCTGGTGGTGGAACAGTTGATTAGACCCACGGGGTTAACAGACCCGGTAGTGAAAATCGAGCCTACCAAAGGGCAGGTGGACCACCTTATGGGCGAGATAAACAAGCGAGCCGAGAAGGAACAACGTATCCTCGTCACCACCCTGACCAAGCGCTTTTCGGAAGACCTCACCGAATACTACCAGGACCTGGGCCTGCGGGTGCGCTATATGCATTCCGATATCGATACCCTGGAGCGGACGGAGATAATACGCGACCTGCGTCTGGGCGAGTTCGACGTCCTGGTGGGGATAAACCTGCTCAGGGAGGGGTTAGACCTGCCCGAAGTATCCCTGGTGGCAATCCTCGATGCAGACAAGGAAGGATACCTCCGCTCACAGACCGCTCTGATACAGACCATGGGGCGAGCGGCCAGAAACATAGACGGGACGGTCATCCTGTATGCCGACAAGATGACCCCTGCCATTATAAATTCGATCAAAGAAACGGAGCGCAGGCGCAAAAAACAGATGGAATTCAACCGCGCCAACAACATCACCCCTTCCTCCATAAAGAAGTCCATACGAAACATTCTGGGCAGTGTGTACGAACGGGATTACTATGCCGTGCCTTTGGCTGCGGAAAAAGTAGAGGAATATATGGCTCAGGAAAAACTGCCTGAGGCCATCCGGAAGCTCGAAAAGGAGATGAATCAGGCAGCCAAAGAACTGGAGTTCGAGAAGGCGGCGGAGATAAGAGACAAAATCCGGCAGCTTAGAAAAGCAGAATTAGGAACCACTGTGAACTGAATAATTCCGGTTGTCAAAATAATCTATACATGACGACATGAATAATTACTCATAATCTTTCTGCTTGAGTAAATTTCTCCTCCCTTGACGGGAGGGGATGAAGGGGAGGGTGAAACACCATGGATCACCCCCACCCTGCCCTCCCCCATCAAAAGGGGGAGGGAACCAGTCTTGTCTCCGGCGGGATAATTTGTATTCCATAATATAAATAATGCGTTTCATAAAAACTAGAATTTAGCCTTGGCATGAGTAAGTTTCATATTCGACACAAACCATGATAGAACAAACCATACCAGCCGACCCGAGCGAACTGAGGGAGAGCATTCCCAGGGAGCCGGGGGTTTACCTGATGAGGGATTCCAGCGGTGAAGTGATTTACATCGGCAAGGCCAAATCCCTCCGGCCGAGGGTCTCGTCCTATTTTCAGGACTCCGCGGCGCACACCCCCAAGGTCAGGTCCATGCTCTCCCAGGTCGCAGGGATAGGCTGCATAGTCACCGAATCGGAAGCGGAGGCGCTCATCCTGGAGAGCAACCTGGTCAAACGCCATAAGCCCAGGTACAACGTCGTGCTCCGTGATGACAAGCATTTCCCCTATCTGCGTCTCTCGGTCGAGGAGGAATATCCCAAACTCACCGTAGTACGGCGCATAAGCAAAGGCAAATCGCTCTACTACGGCCCCTACACCTCGGCGAAGGCCATGCGTAAAACCATGCGCTTCCTATACAGGATTTTTCCTATACGCCAGTGCCGCATCAAGATCGACGGCAAAGCAGAACGCCCCTGCCTGGATTATCACATGGGGCTCTGCTCGGCGCCCTGCATAGAGGCCATAAGCAAGGAAGATTACGGGAAGATCGTGAAGGATTTATCCCTTTTCTTACAGGGCAGGAACACCGAACTCGCCAATAAGCTGCGGGACAGGATGGAGAAGGCGGCGGCAGAGCTCCGCTTCGAGGAAGCCGCCAGGATGCGAGACCAGATAAAAGCCATCGAAAAAGTCATAGAGAAACAGAAGATTATTTCCACCGGCATGGAGGACCAGGACATCATAGCCACCCAGCGCCTGGGGTCCCTGTGCAACGTCCAGCTTTTCTTCGTACGCCAGGGCCGGGTGCTGGGGAACAAGGAATTTACCTTTGAGACCGAAGAGGAAGAGGATGAAGTCCTGTCCACCTTCGTGCAGCAGTTCTACAGCGACGATAACTACATCCCTCGCGAGATAGTCCTCGAAAGGAGGCCTGCCCAGGGAGAACTTCTTCAAAAATGGCTGATTCAGAAGAAGGGCTCACCAGTGCACATAACGGCCCCCCAAAAGGGCGTAAAAAAGCGATGGATAACCATGGCCCGACGAAACGCCCAACTATCCCTCCAGCGCTCGGCAAACAGGCAACAGTGGAAGAAAAAGGCCCTGGAGGAAATGCAAACGGTGCTGAAGCTGGAGAAACCACCCCAGAGGATTGAGGCCTTCGACATATCCAACATCCAGGGCCAGGCCGCCGTCGGCTCCATGGTGGTATTCGAAGAAGGCGAGGCCAGAAAGAACGAGTACAGGAAGTACAGGATAAAAACGGTAGCCGGTATAGACGACTACGCCATGATGTACGAAGTAGTGAACCGCCGCCTCAAACGGTTGCAAAAGGAAAATTTGAGGATGCCCGACCTGCTGCTTATCGACGGCGGGAAGGGACACCTTAATTCCGCCCGCAAGGCCATGGCCGACCTGGGCGTTATAGGCATAGAGGCCATCGGACTGGCCAAGGGAAGGAATCGTAACGGTGGGAAAGGCGACCCACTGACCTCTGAAATAGACCACGTTTTCCTGCCAGGCCAGGAGAAAGCCCTGCAGCTGCCGCACTATTCCAGGGTCAAACACCTGCTGCAGCACATAAGAGACGAATCCCACAGATTCGCCATAGCTTACCACAGAAAAATCCGCAGCAAGCATAGCCTTAGCTCGATCCTCGATGAAGTGCCAGGCATAGGAGAAAAGCGGAAGGCCTCCCTGCTCAGGCATTTCGGCAGCCTCAAACATATTCGGGAGGCTTCTGTGGAAGAGCTCCAGACGGTTCCTTCAATCACCCGCAAGGTGGCCCTCGAACTCAAGGAGCGCCTGGAACGATGAACCTGTGAATTTACCATGCCATGGTTCGCAATCCAGGTCAATGGACTTCGATGAACCCGACAACTCGTTTCGTAAAAATTACATACCACAACGCCAAAGATGCGAAGTTGCCGATAGAAAGTTTTGAAAGACATTTCAGGAAGCAGGTCGGCTGAACCCGGCCTCCGGCAGATCATATAAAAATATGAAAATAAAAGACGTAGCACTGGCCCTGCTGAGCAGCGTATTGCTGCTGCTGGCCTTTCCCAAATCCAACCTGGAAGTGATGGCCTGGATCGCCCTTGTTCCGCTCCTGCATTGTTTGAGGGGCAAGGGGGCGGGGAAAGCTTTCATCCTGGGGTGGCTATTCGGCCTGGTTTTTTTCCTGGGGCAGCTATACTGGGTGTCCCCCATGCTCCAGGTTTACGGCCAGATCCCGACCGCGGCCAGCATTTTCACGATGGCGGCCCTCATAGTTTATCTGAGCCTCTATTTCGCCCTGTTCGCCGCTATTTTGAGCCTCTGTGAGAAGAGGCTGGGAAATTTGAGCTGGCTCTTCGTGCCTCTCCTGTGGACTACGCTCGAGTATGCGCGGGAGAACGCCTTCTTCCTGGGTTTCCCATGGGGCGCCCTGGGCTATTCGCAGTACCGCAACCTGCAGTTTATCCAGGTGGCGGATATTACTGGTGTACTCGGAGTTACCTTCGGGGTGATGCTGGTAAACTCCGCGGCGGCTCGATTCATACAATTTCTGACTGAATATCGAAATGAAAAGTTCTGGTGTAGCAGATTACTTTATCCGGTAATGGCCGCAGGAATCGTAATAGCCGCGCTCTACCTGTACGGTAATTTCAGGCTGAAACAGATAGACAGAATAGCTTCATCGTCGGATAAAATAAGAGTAGCCATGATTCAAGGAAATATTTCTCAGAACCGCAAATGGGACGATGACAACGTCAATTTTACCCTTGACAGATACATAACGCTCACCAGGCAGACCTCAACCAGGAAACCGTTATTGACGGTCTGGCCGGAGACAGCCGTGCCTTTCTTCTTCCAGAGAGAGGACAAGCGCAGAGAAAGGGTAATGCGCCTGGCGGAAGAAGCCGATTCATACCTGCTTTTCGGCAGCCCGGCCTACGGCTACGCCGATGGGGGGACGAAATATTATAACAGCGCTTTCCTGCTGTCTCCAGATGGAGAGGAGAAAGGCAGGTATGACAAGCAGCGCCTGGTGCCCTTCGGCGAATACGTACCACTCAAATGGCTATTCTCTTTCGTAGACAAGATCGTGGTGGGCGAAGGAGAGTTCAGCAAAGGCAAGGGAGCGGACTTACTTTCCGTAGAGGATATCCCCTTCGGCGTGCTAATATGTTTTGAGATTTTGTTCCCAGACCTGGCCAGACGGCAAGCCAGGCGAGGCGCTCGATTTCTGGTCAATATCACAAATGACGCCTGGTTCGGGCGAACCTCAGCCCCGTACCAGCATTTCTCCATCGGAGCATTCAGAGCGATAGAAAACAGGCTATCCCTGGTGAGAGCCGCCAACACGGGAATCACCGGGTTAATTGCACCTTCGGGGGCGGTGATTGAGAGCACGGAAATTTTTGAGGACGGATGGCTCGTCGAAGAGACGCCAATGGCATCCGGGTTGCGGACCGCCTATACCAGATTCGGAGACCTCTTCGCATGGGGCGTGGTGGTCTTTACCATCATAACCCCCTTGATAGCCGGAAACAGATACAAAACCCCTGAAAATTACAGTACCTGAAATTAAAACAACTCAAAGGATAAGGAGGGAAAGATGTTCGATGAAATAACCAGAGATTGTGAAATCATCAGGGAAAAGATGAAGGCCATAGGAGACCGTCTTTGACCTGGCTCAGAAAGAAGAAAAAATAGCGCAATTGAACAAAAAAGTGTCCCGGAACGGCTTCTGGGATGACCCCGAAGAAGCTCAAAAGACATTGAAAGAGAGGGCGGTCATCCAATCCTTCCTCGACTCCTGGCAGAAGCTCAAAGAAAAAGCCGAGGAATTGGAGCTGATGCTTCAACTGAGCGAAGAAGAGGAAGACAGCTCGATGGCGCCTGAAATGGAGCTTACCCTGCAGGAACTGAAGAAGAGCCTGGAGGACTTCAATCTTAAGCTGACCCTGAGCGGCGAAAATGACAAGAAGAACGCCATACTCTCCATCAACCCGGGTGCAGGAGGGACTGAATCTCAGGACTGGGCAGAGATGCTGCTGCGCATGTATCTGCGCTGGGCCGAAGACAGAGGATTCAAGACTCGTATCCTGGATATACAGGCCGGCGAAGAGGCAGGCATCAAAACCGTAACGATGGAAGTCTCGGGAGAATACGCTTCTGGCTATCTCAGAAGC
>CAYVLI010000064.1:2067-10239 GCA_964452105.1 uncultured Nitrospinota bacterium | reverse complement strand
AGAATCTGCTGCCTTAAAGGGCGGTTTAATAAGGTCTCGGGTGTCTTTTGCCGGAATCGTGGCCTCATCTATAACCATCGGCTCCGGAGGGTCTGCCGGGAGAGAAGGCCCGATTGCCCTGATCGGTTCCGCGGCGGGTTCCACTATCGGCCAGTTATTGAGGGTATCGGGGCGAAACCTGAAAACTTTCGTGGGCTGTGGAGCGGCGGCGGGTATTGCGGCAACTTTCAATGCTCCCATCGGAGGGGCTTTATTTGCAGTGGAGATCGTTTTAGGAGATTTCCGATACATCAGCTTCAGTCCCATTGTGGTCTCTTCGGTAACTGCAACAGTCATTTCGCGCTATTATCTGGGCAATTTCCCGGCCTTCCTGGTGACTCCCTACCAGTTGGTTAGTGCCTGGGAATTCATCCCTTATTTGATTCTGGGTCTGGCGGCAGGATTGGTCGGTTACCTGTTTGTAAAGACTTTGACTTTCATGGAAGACTTTTTCGAGAAACAGACGGTTCCCAACTTTCTCAAACCTGCTCTGGGGGGGGTAGCAGTTGGTGTTATAGGAATATTTTTACCCTATGTCTATGGCAGCGGTTATGATCCCGTGACGCTGGCGCTCACCGCAAAATTTTCCGTAGCCATGCTTGTTGGTCTGATGTTCGCCAAGATAGTGGCCACAAGCCTTACCCTGGGTTCGGGAGGTTCAGGAGGTGTGTTTGCACCCTCGCTGTTCATAGGCTCTATGATGGGTGGTGCTATAGGCGCTGTCGTGCATATGATATTTCCTCAGTCGATGGCGATGCCCGGCGCTTATGCTCTGGTGGGTATGGGCGCCCTGGTGGCCTCTGCCACACAGGCGCCTATAACAGCCATACTTATAATTTTCGAAATGACGGGAGATTATAAGATCATTCTCCCTCTCATGTTGTCATCGATAATTGGAACTTTACTCTATTCCAGCCTGTCGCGGGAATCCATCTACATGGTTGAACTGGTGAAGCGCGGTGTGCGCATCGAGCGAGGGCGGGAGGTGAACGTGCTCAAATCGATACCGGTGAGAAACGTGATGCTCGATAAGGTCAGGACCATTCCAGAGGATATCCATTATCGTGACATACTGCGGATAACCGCTGAAACCAACTACGCATATTTCCCGGTGGTCGATGGCAATGGCGAGATGACCGGCATCTTATCTCTCCACGACCTTCGAAAACATTTTATGGAAGAAGAGAGGGAGGCTTCCCAGCTCACAGCCAAAGACATGGCCACGAAAGACATTATCACTGCTTCCCTGGAAGACAACCTGGACGATGTATTCAAGAAATTCGGCTCCAAAAACATAGAGGAGATACCTGTGATAGATCCCGTTAACCCCGGGATACCCATAGGGATGATCAGAAGGCGGGAAGCCATCGAGGCCTACAATAACGCAATACTCAAACGCAGCCAGCAGGAATGAGTTAGGTATTCTTATGCCTGAAAGCAAAAGGTTATACCTCATTGATGGCGCCTCTTATGTTTACCGAGCTTTTTACGCAATAAGGAGCGGCCTTCGAACGTCCCGGGGGCTGCCCACCAACGCAGTGTACGGCTTCGCCCAGATGCTGCTGAAGGTTCTCAAAGAAGAGAAGCCGGACTTACTGGCCATCGCTTTCGATACTCCTGAACCGACCTTCCGCCACAAGGAATACCCGGAATACAAGGCAAACCGTCCTCCCATGCCCGAAGCTCTCGTTCCACAGTGGCCTTACATTCAAAAGCTGGTGGAAGCCTTTCGGATTCCCACTCTCAACATGCCCGGCTACGAAGCGGACGACATAATAGGAACCCTGAGCGGGAGAGCGGAAGAGAAGGACTATCAGGTCACCATACTTTCGGGAGACAAGGACCTTTTCCAGTTGATCACGCCCAATGTCAGGATTCTGGATACATTGAAAAACAGGGTGTATGACGTGAAGGCGGTCAGGGAGAAATATGGCGTGGAACCGAGTCAATTAAAGGAAATTTTCGGACTAATGGGAGACAAGATAGACAATGTCCCCGGAGTGCCCGGCATAGGTGAAAAGACGGCCATTGAGCTTATCAAGGAGTTTCATGACATTGAGAACCTCCTGAGCAATGTGGATGAGGTCGCAAGGGAAAAGGTGAAAAATAAGCTCCAGGAGTATGCCGAGCAGGCTCGGTTGAGCAGGGAGTTGGTCACTTTGAAAATGGACGTTCCTGCCGGCCTGGAAGTGGACCAGCTGTTTTGGGGGGAGGTGGACACCGAGGAGGTGGTGAAGCTCTTCAGGGAGCTCGAGTTCACCAGCCTGCTCCAGGACGTGGTTTCCTCCAGCAATAGTGAGTCGAAGAGCTATAAAGTAGTCCTGAACGAGCAAGAGTTGCGAAAATTGAGGGAGAAGCTGGAAGCGGCTCCTGTTATCAGCCTGGACCTGGAGACCACGCATAAGGAGCCCATGCGCGCTTCCATGGTGGGCATATCCGTGGCAGTGGAGGAGGGGGAAGCGTTCTATGTTCCGGTGGCGCACGATTATCCCGGCGCGCCAGAGCAACTGGACAAGAAGCTGGTGCTGGAGACGCTTAAACCTGTTCTTGAAGAAGAGTCGCTGAAGAAATGCGGTCAAAACATAAAGTATGACATGATAGTGCTCCATCGGGAAGGTGTGGCGCTTAAGGGGCTGGACTTCGATACTATGGTGGCTTCTTACCTGCTCAATCCGTCCAGGCGCGGCCACAAACTGTCAGACATCGCCCTGGATCATCTTAACTATAGGATGATCACCTACAAGGAGGTTGCAGGCGCCGGGGTGAAGCAGAAGGGCTTCAACGAGGTGGGGGTGGATGAGGCCGCAGAATATTCCTGCGAGGATTCGGATATCGCCCTCAGATTGACTCATGTTCTGGCGCCAAAGCTGAGCGAGCTGGCCCTGGAAGGGCTGTTTTACGAGGTGGAGCTTCCCCTCATCGAAGTGCTTGCCGCAGTGGAGATGAATGGCGTAAAGGTGGATGCGAATCTGCTTGCGCAACTGTCCGACCATCTCGAGGAGCAGCTTCAACATTCGATGAACCGCATCTATGAGATAGCCGGCCGGGAGTTTAACATAAACTCTCCGCTGCAGTTGCGAGAGGTGCTTTTCGATGAGCTGAAGCTGAAACCGACGAAGAGGACGAAAACCGGTCCCTCCACCGACGTATCTGTCCTGGAAAGGCTGGCTTCGGAGCATCCCCTCCCTGCGGAGATACTGGAGTACAGGCAGTTGGCCAAACTGAAATCGACTTATGCGGATACGCTGCCCGGGCTGGTGAACCCCGATACGGGAAGAATCCATACTTCTTTTAACCAAACTGTTACCGCTACCGGGCGTCTCTCCAGCAGCGACCCCAACCTTCAGAACATCCCCATCCGCACGGAACTGGGCCGCGAAATAAGGAAGGCCTTCGTGGCCGAGCCTGGAAACATACTTCTGTCCTCAGACTATTCCCAGATAGAATTGAGGATTCTGGCGCACCTGGCCCGGGACGAAGCGCTCATTAATTCTTTTCACAACCGGGAGGACATACATGCCCGCACCGCTTCACAGGTTTTCGGTGTTCCCATAGACCAGGTTAATCCAGAGCAGAGGCGCATGGCCAAGGCGGTGAACTTCGGTCTCCTTTATGGCATGAGCCATTTTCGCCTTGCGCGAGAACTGCAAATATCGGAGAGTATTGCCAGGGAGTTCATAGAAAATTACTTCGGGGCCTACAGCAGGGTTAAGGACTTCATGGAGGAAACCATCGCCAGGGCTCACAATGACGGCTACGTTACCACCATACTCAACAGGAGAAGGTACATTCCCGGATTGCAGGACAAAAACCATAACGTCCGCAGCACTGCGGAGCGAATAGCCATCAATACTCCCATTCAGGGTTCCGCCGCTGACATGATCAAGCTGGCCATGATCAACTGCCACCGGCGCATGAACGAGGAGGGGCTGCGAGCCGGGATGGTGCTTCAGGTCCACGACGAGTTGGTGTTCGAGCTGCCCCTGGAAGAAGAGGAGACCATGAAGGCGCTGGTAAAGGAAGAGATGGAGGGGGTGTTCGAATTGAATGTGCCCATCGTTGTCGACGTGCATACCGGTCTCAACTGGAATGATGCTCATTAAATTTCCTTTTTATCCAGTCCGATAGCAAGAATCTTCATTCAAGACTATGGTGATTACTCTGAGGGGTCGATTTATCATTAAATGGGAGAAGCCGTCATGAGTATCTATAATCTTGATAAGATTTTTAATCCCGCCTCCGTGGCCGTTGTCGGCGCAAGCGAAAGAGAGCATACGGTAGGCTACGCTCTGCTGAATAATATCATAGAAGGGGGCTACCCGGGCAAGCTTTATCCGATCAATCCCGGACACCGGGAGATGTGCGGACTCGCCACCTATCCTTCCATAAAAGATGTCGGAGAACATGTTGACCTGGTGGTCATTGCTACGCCGATTTCCACCATACCGGCTATTATCAAAGAATCTGCTGAGGCGGAGGTCCAGGGAGCCATAATCATATCTGCAGGGGGTAAGGAGATTGGTGACAGAGGCCTCGAGATAGAAGCGGAGATAAAGAGAGAGGCCGATAGAGGGCACATTCGAGTTATTGGTCCCAACTGTGTAGGGGTGTTAACCTCCGGGTCCAAACTTTTCGCATCGTTTGCGGACGGAAGGCCTCTGCCAGGGAAGCTGGCCTTCATTTCCCAGAGCGGCGCTCTGTGCACGGCCATCCTTGACCGTTCGCTGAGGGAGCGTACAGGTTTCAGTCACTTCGTGAGCGTCGGGGATATGCTGGATGTGGACTTCGGCGACTTGATAGATTACTTTGGCGACGACCCGGAAGTCAGCAGCATTGTTATGTACATAGAAAGCGTGAACAATACGCGGAAATTTATGAGCGCCGCACGTGCGGTGTCTCGTATCAAGCCCATAGTCGTGCTGAAATCCGGGAGAAGCGCCGCCGGCGCCAAGATGGCGGCATCGCACACCGGCGCAATCGCCGGGGTGGATACCGTTTACGATGCAGCTTTCAAGAGAGCGGGTATCGTCCGCGTAGATACCATAGAGGAACTCTTCGATTGCGCCGAGCTTTTAGCAAAGCAGCCTGTACCGAGGGGCCCGGGGCTGTCGATTATCACCAATGCCGGTGGTCCGGGAGTGATGGCCGCGGATGCGCTGTCTTTACTGGGCCTTGAACCGGTCTCTCTGAGCGAGGAGACCCTGGCAAAACTGGATGATTTTCTCCCTCCTTTCTGGAACAGGACCAACCCCGTGGACATCCTGGGGGACGCATCTCCCGAGAGATACAGGCGGGCTGTCGAAGTGTGTGTCTCCGCCCCTGAAGTGGATGGGCTGGTGGTAATCTTCGTGCCGCAGGCAATAAGTGATGCGGCCGAGGTGGCTGCATCTCTCGTGGAAGTGCTGAAGGATAGGCCGTATCCGGTTTTTGCCGTCTGGATGGGAGGAGAAGGTGTAGATAAAGGGCGGCAGATATTTAACCAGGCGGGCATACCTACTTACGAAACCCCTGAACGAGCAATTGAAGCCTTCATGTACATTCATTCTTATGCCCGGAACCTCGAATCCCTTCAACAGTTGCCGCCAAAGCTGCCCCGTGCTTTGAACTTTGATACTTCCAGGGCCAGGGGGATTATCCGTTATGCATTAAGGAGCAGCGAGACTCTTCTCACCGAGGTGGAGTCCAAGGCGCTGTTTTCGGCGTACGGCATACCTGTTAACAGGACCGAGGTGGCAGGTTCGCAGGAGGAAGCGGCGAGTATGGCTGATGATATGGGCTATCCGGTGGCCATGAAAATATATTCTCGCGATATCGTTCATAAGACGGATGCCAATGGAATCCAGCTTAATCTACACAACCGTAAGGAGGTCGAAGAGGCTTTTACGAGGGTCATGGAAGACGTGGCGGCTTACGCGCCGGACGCCCGGCTTTCGGGGGTAACGATTCAGCCTATGATGAAACGTCCGGATTATGAACTTATCTTGGGCAGCAAGATGGATAATATCTTCGGCCCGGTGGTGCTCTTCGGTATGGGAGGAATAATGACGGAAGTGCTGAAGGATCAGGCCATTGCTCTCCCGCCTCTAAACCGGCTGCTGGCACGCAATCTCATCGAGAGCACAAGGGTTTACCAGCTGCTTAAAGGGTATCGAAACAGGCCGCCCGCGAACCTGAAGCTGCTGGAAGAGATTCTTGTATCCCTGTCGCAACTGGTAACAGACTTCCCTGAGATTGTCGAACTGGACATCAATCCTCTTTTTTTAACGAAAGATGATGCCTGTGCGGTCGATGCCAGAGTAATTCTTCGAACCTCAGACGTAAGGTCGCCCATGCATCTTGTTATCAGCCCTTACCCCAACCAGTATGAGACGAACCTGATAGTGAGGAAAGGTGTTGAGGTTTTTATCCGACCCATAAAGCCGGAGGATGGGCCGCTTCTGTTGGAACTGTTCAACTCCTTGTCTAAGAGGAGTATTATGTTCAGGTTCCTCAGCCCCATAAGACAGTTATCCTCCAAGATGCTGGCTCGTTTCACGCAGCTCGACTACGATCGTGATATGGCCCTTGTGGCCATGCCTGCCGCTCATCCTGAGGAGAAAATATTGGGAGTGGCCCGTTTAATGGCTGACCCTGACCTGGAGGAGGCCGAGTTTGCAGTTGTAGTGGCCGATGACTGGCAGGATAAGGGGATGGGCGCAGCCTTGATGGAGCAACTCATAGTGGTTGCAAAGGAAATGGGTATTAAAACTTTGTGGGGACTGGCTCTGCCGGAGAATAAACAGATGATTGCCCTGGCTCGTGAGTTAGGGTTTGATGTCGTGGAAAGCGCCGAAGATAAACTGCTCAGGATCAGCGCCACTCTGAGCGCATAACCGTTTGTTCTTCTGGATTTGGATATGAATGACACCCTGAACGATAAAAAGATATTGGATGCTATCGGGAACTCCAGGCGTCCCTGGCTTTCCTCGAGCGAAATTAGCCGTCGGCTGGGCGTATCGGCGAGGGAGAGGAAGTCCCTGCGCCGGATGCTCAAGAAACTATCGGCTGAGGGGTCGATTCAAAAGAGACCCGACGGAAAGTACGGGCTTCCTTCTGCTTCAGGGAGAATCGCCGGGAAGCTGCACGGCAAGCCGCAGGGATACGGTTTCGTGGAAGCTGATGATGGGGTTACGGAGGACGTGTACGTCCGCGCAGAGAATATGGCCGACGCCATGCATGGAGACAGGGTCGAAGTAGAAGTGATCGCTCATAAACGGGGCGGCCGGTTGGAGGGGCGTGTAATCAGAGTAATCGAACGGGCTAATGAGGAAGTGGTCGGCTACTACGAGACCGTTGGAAAAGTCGCCCGGGTTATCCCGGCCGAGCGGAAAATCAGGCACCAAATCTATATACCGCATAAGGACAGGGGAAGGGCGAGGAAGGGAGATGTAGTTCTGGCGCAAATAACAGAATTTCCCCGGGAGGGCAGGATGCCGCAGGGGAAGATAGTGGAGGTGCTGGGCAAGCCGCAGCAGGAAGGCATCGAAATTCAAGTAATAATACATAAATACGGCATCCCTCATGAGTTCCCGCAGGAGGTCGTGGATGAGGCCGAGCAGTGCCCGATGAAGGTGAGCGAGGAGCATCTGGCCGGGAGGGAAGATTTTCGGCAGGAGATAATATTTACCATAGACGGTGAGCACGCGCGCGACTTCGATGATGCCGTTTCCCTGAAGAAGCTCAATAACGGCCATCTGCTGCTGGGGGTGCACATAGCGGACGTGAGCCATTACGTTTCCCCCGGGAGCGCGCTTGACCGTGAAGCGCTGAAAAGGGGTAACAGCGTCTATTTCCCCGATCGGGTCATACCGATGCTTCCATTTCAGCTTTCAAACAATATATGCAGCCTTAACCCGGAGGTGGACCGTCTTACCGTAAGCGCTTTAATGGAACTGACGCCCGAAGGCGAGATACGCAACCACCGCATCTGCAACAGCGTCATTAAAAGTAATGCCCGCCTGACTTATACCATAGCCAACCGGCTGATTTCCGGAGATGCACAGGAAGCTGAAAATGGCTTCTGGCATCTGAAAGACATGCTCTGCGATATGGCGGAGCTGGCCGCGGCTCTGCGCAGAAACAGGATGGCGGCGG
>CAYVLI010000064.1:0-1967 GCA_964452105.1 uncultured Nitrospinota bacterium | reverse complement strand
CTCTGCGATATGGCGGAGCTGGCCGCGGCTCTGCGCAGAAACAGGATGGCGGCGGGCGGCATGGACTTCGATCTGCCTGAGCCGGAGGTGGTCTTCGATGTGGAAGGGGGCGTGCTGGGCATAGTCAGAGCGGAGCGCAACGTGGCACACCGGTTGATAGAAGAGTTTATGCTCATGGCCAACAAGACCGTCGCCGCTCATATAGCGAAGCGAGGTGTGCCTTCAATATACAGGACTCACGATAGGCCTGACCGGCAGAAGCTAATTGAGTTCGCCGAATTCGCCCGCAGCATGGGCTACAAGACCAGGGGCATCGAAGGAGGAAGCTCCGGAGAGCTTCAGCGCATCTTGAAGGAGGCCGAGGGAAAGCCTGAAGAGCCTGTAATCAACAACCTTCTGCTCCGCTCGATGATGCAGGCCAAGTATAACGTAGAAAATGCAGGACACTTCGCCCTGGCTTTTGACTGCTACACGCACTTCACTTCGCCCATTCGACGCTACCCCGATTTGATCGTTCACAGAATATTGAAGCGGGTCTTGAACAGGAGCAAGATGCAGGAGGGGTTCGGCGAGAAGCTGAAGGGCATGGCCGAGCGCTGCTCCAGGACAGAGCGCAATGCGGAGCAGGCCGAGCGTGAAGTCATGAAGCTGATGTCCGCCCAGCTCATGATGGAGCATCTGGGGGAGGAGTTCGACGGAGTCGTCATCGGCATCATATCCGGCGGGCTGTTCATAGAGCTTGAGCAGTATTTCATCGAGGGCTTCATCCACGTCACGGAACTCAAGGACGATTACTATTATCTGGACGAAGTCACTCATGCGCTTATCGGCGAGAGGAAGGGGGGCAAATACCGCATGGGAGACAAAGTCCGCGTGAGGGTGACCAACGTCAGCATCCAGCAGCGGCATATCGACCTGGCCCTGGTGAGCAAACTATGAGCGGTGATCCCGCCTTGCAAAAAAGCTCAATCGAATCTATATTTAAATAGTTCCGATGCTTTGAATTTAATCAGTAAATATTAATATGCTCGCCCACGGAATCTTAATACGTAGCTCCTTAATAAAGGTGGGAAGCTTTGACTGGAGAGAAGATAGTCTGCACAAACAGGAAAGCCCGCCACGATTACGATCTGGAGGAGAGGTATGAAGCGGGAATGGTCCTGGTGGGGACGGAAGTGAAGTCCCTGCGCAACGGCAAGGCTAACCTGAAGGACAGCTACGCCAGAGTCGTAGATGGCGAAGTATTCCTCATCGGATGCCACATAAGCCCTTACGAGATGGGAAGCCACTCAAACCACGAGCCCGAGCGGGCGCGCAAACTGCTTCTGCACAAGCGCGAGATAAAACGCCTCACCGGTAAGACCCAGGAAAGGGGGCTGACTTTAGTCCCCCTCAGGATATATTTTAAGAACAGGGTGGCCAAGGTTGAGCTGGCCCTGGCCAAAGGCAAAAAAGTTTACGATAAGCGGGAGACCATGAAAAGGAGGACGGCAGACCGCGAGATGGAGCGCGCAATGCGCAGGTTTAAATGATGCAAGATTTGTGATTCACGATGCCTGATGCAGGTAAGACTGTTAACCAGGTGCATCAGGATGCCCGAATATGTGGGGGCGAAAAGGTCTCGACGGGGATGGTTGAGGCTGGAGTCGCATGCCGAGGTTCCATCTACCTCGTAAATCAGGTGGAAAATTCACAATTGCCAACTCTAACGAGTACGCATTAGCTGCTTAAAACCAGCTAACGTCCTTAACTCTTTCTCCCGTGAAGGGTGACAGGACGACAGACGAAGCGGGATAGCCGGCTCGATTTTCCCGGGGCGAGGCGGCGAAACTTACCGGGATAGCGCTTCGCGATGGAGCCTGCCTCCGGCCGCCGTGGGGTGCGAAACTTAAATAGAGAGGCTAAGCATGTAGACGCTTCAAGCTGAAGGTTTCCGGACGCGGGTTCGATTCCCGCCGCCTCCACCA
>CAYVLI010000063.1:0-10277 GCA_964452105.1 uncultured Nitrospinota bacterium | reverse complement strand
GCGGTAAAATAACCGTTTTCATAGGGCCCAGCGGAGTGGGCAAGAGCGTCCTCATCAAACATATGGTGGGGCTCATTCGACCGGACAGGGGCAGAATCATAGTAGATGATGAAGACATCACCGACATGAGCGAAAAGGAGATATACCGCCTGAGAAATAAATTCGGAATGCTCTTCCAGGACGGCGCCCTGTTCGATTCATTCACCGTCGGCGAAAACGTCGCCTTCCCTATAGAGCAACATACCAAGAAGAAAGACAGCGAAATAATAAAAATAGTGGCCGAAAAGCTCGCCCTGGTCGGACTCGAAGGAACGGAAGAAATGATGCCGGCGGAACTAAGCGGCGGAATGCGCAAACGCGTGGGGCTCGCAAGAGCGATAGCACTGGAGCCTGAAATAGTGTTTTTCGATGAACCCTCCTCCGGGCTGGACCCCATAACGGCCAACGCCATAGACAAATTGATCCGGGAGATGCACCAAAGACTCAACATAACCTTCGTGGTCATAAGCCACGACATCTACAGTACAATGACCATCGCGGATAAAGTGGGCCTGCTGTTTGATGCTAGGCTTGTGGAATATGGCGCTCCTGAAGAGATAGCCCGTTCCATGAACCCGGTGCTCATGGAATTTTTCTCCAGGTGTTTTCCCGAGGGAATAGACAGGGGATGATAATAGGATAGGTCTCTATCTGCGCACTTTTCTTTTAAAGGAGGACGTGAAATGCGCGGCACTCACAGGAACGAGATAGCGCTGGGTTTATTTATCATAGCGGCGGTCGCCATCCTGGGCTACCTTTCCCTCAAGGTGGGTGGAATATCCATGAAAGAAGGCGTACACGTGAGCGTAGTCATGGATGACGCATCCGGCCTCGTGCAGGATGCCGACGTAATGGTCGCTGGCGTCAGGGTAGGCGCCGTGAGAGAGTTGGGGGTGGAACACGACCATGCTATTCTTACCGTAGTACTGGATAAAAAATTCGAGTTGCGAAAGGACGTAAAGGCCGCCGTGCGTTCCAAGAGCCTGCTGGGTGAAAAATATCTGGCTCTAATACCGAGGTCCACCAGCTCACCACTCCTTGAAAACGGAGATGTAATCACTGAAGCCGTTACACCCATCGAGATAGACCAGTTAGTCAGCCTCATGGGGCCAATATTAAAGGAGATAAAGCCTGAAGATGTGAGGGTAATAGTAAGTACGCTTTCCCATGCACTAAAAGGCAAATCCGAGTCCATCGGAAACATCATAACCAACATGGAGACATTCTCCGGCGACCTCAAGTCCATGGTCGCAGACAACAGACCCCGCATAGATAGGATGACGGAGAACATGGACAGGTTCATCAGCGAAGCCTCCGAAGCTTTTGCCAGGAACAGGCCGGCGGTTGAGCGCATCGTAGCAAACGTGGAGAAGACCACCACCCTGTTCAACGAGAAGGCGCCGCGCATGGCGGAGGACATTTCCACATTGTCCGCAAACCTTCGTACCGTAAGCGAGGAGTTTATGGAGGATTACCCGAAGTATTCCGGCCGTCTGGACAAGTTCACCATGGACCTTTTACGCATAACGGAACCCTTCAGCCGGAAATCCCCTCAGATTGCGGAGGATGCGGTTACCACTCTCAATAACATCTCCATTGCAACCGAAAAACTTCCCCAGGCTCTGGATAATTTCAATGAACTGGCGCCGGAGCTTAAAAAGGTCCTCAAACATACCGACTCGATCCTGGAAAAAGCCAATAGTATTACAAACGAAGACATCCGCAGGATACTTAGAGATGTGGGCGTCAAGGTGCACTTCTTTTAGGCGGCAACAAAGCAATTCTATTGAAAGAGGATGGGTTAATTCGACATTAAGAAAGAAACCCCCCGAGCCCTGCCCTGCTCGTCTTGCAGGTCAGACCCCGGGGGTCCTGGGTGAGTGCTTTGAGTTCCTTACAGGCTTTCGGCAGGCTCTTTTTTTGAATCGGCCTTGTTGGTATCGCTCTTTTCTCCGCCGCTCTTATCCTGGGATTGTTTCCTTTTGGGCTTATCGCCCCCATGGGATTTTTTACCGTAGTCCGTGGCGTACCAGCCGGTGCCCTTCAAACGGAAACTGGATTGTGAAACGAGTTTATCCACTCGCCCCGAGCATTCAGGGCATTTCTTGACCGGCTGGTCTGAGAAGCGCTGCATCTTTTCGAACTCGAAGCCGCACTTACGACATCTGTATTCATATATGGGCACGGCCTTTTCATCCTCCCTTAAACGAAATCGATTAAACAAATTTATTAGCACTCCATGATACCGAGTGCTAATTATATATCTCCGCTCTTTTTCTGTCAACTTCAACCATAATAATCGGTCATGTAGGTGGACATAGCGGGGTCTCCGGCCGAGCCCGCTTATAAGTTTTCATTACCTCATTCATATTATCCCAATCGTAATCCTTTAGCAGCTCATAGGTAATGCCGTGGACTTCTTTTTCCTCGCTCTCTCGACTGCTCCCTCCTACAAAATAATCCTGAATGTAGCGGTTAAACCTGACTATATGTACCAGCTCATGAGTAACCACATAAAGAAGTAGAGGCCTCAGCGATATGTTTTCACTTTCTCTCAAGGTTCTCAAAATCACATGGTCCTGGATGCAAATCCTGTAAAATTCGTTTATTCTGTCATGAGGGTCTATGCGTTTTTCGGAACGCGCATATTTTGCCAGCTGAGCGAAGCCTCTGTTAGTAATTTCTTCACTTCTCAACTGCCTCAGCGTTTTGATATCGTACGGGTAATGTTCCCACTGGTCAGGAGCAATCCCGTACCATCTGCCGGCGAGATTCTCCCCGATCTTCAGGATTTCCTGCAGTTGTCTGTACTGCTTATGATCGAAGTATAGTGAACGGCCCATTTCTCAAGCCAATCTGAGGTTTATAATTCTATAAAATACTTCTCATTGATAAATATAAAAACCGCCTCCCTGTTTGGCAATACCAAAATAAAAGCTATTTTACGTCAGCGCCTGGACCTGCGGTATCCGGCTACGGCGGCGTCATCCTCCGACTGGAAATATATCCTGTTCTTCGGGCTCACCAGATCGTAGTATCTTCCGTCGGGCAGGTGATATATTTTTGTGTTTTTGTTCCCCAATATGGACTCCTCCGGGGAATCCGCCGAGGAGCGGGCATATTTCCAAATACCCAGCTCAGATTTCTTCGCTTCAGATTGAAGCCGCAAGAATAATTTGTTGTATTTACCGGAAGGATGGTAGCTTGTCGCTAAAGCGAGACCCCTGCGTACGAGCTCTGCGTTAACGAAGACCCCGTCTGAAAACACGTAGGCCGGGATGCGTCCATATTTATCCCTTTCGGTCCGATCCACCTCCATAACGACCGTCTTTCCTTCAACCAGCTCTCTGTTGAACTCTGTTGCCTCCATGGAAGATTCGCCCAACCAACCCCTTTTTCGACCGAATTCGGGTGCATCTATACCACTGTAGACTATCGTCTCTCCGCTGGCGCTTTCTATGGTATCTCCGTTCAGAACTTTATCGACGTAAACTTTCCGTGTAAGCAGTGGCGCCTGAGCATCGGCTTCTGCCTCTGTCAGAGAATCATATCTATGAAACAGGGATTGAAACGTTGCGATAGAATATATTAAGAATACTGTTGAAAGACTGACGGTGATAAGGGCCAGGATAGTGCTCTGAGTGTGCTTTATATCGTTCTTTTTGCAGAGCAGAGCGACTATGGTTAATCTTCTGAACTCATGGAACAGCAAAAAGGAAGCTAATCCCTTAACGGAGGCATCTATCAATTCCCACAGCATATTTAATTCTCCACGAGTGTTTTTCTTATGTTCCAGGCTTGGAGACTATGCTCATGGATATAAAAGATTCAGGGATTCGAATATTTTTAAAAGAAAAGATATCAGCATAAAGCTTAATATCCAAAAACAGGCACAGTATATTATAACATGAAAAAGTAGATTCTCAAAATAAATTTATGCTTAATTGAAATTAATTGAACCCGGCGAATTCCACGCTGGCATTCATGATGACAATAGGTTTATGTTTTAGTTGTTGTATATGCATGCATCGTTGTTATATGATTTTAGGCCATCCGTTAGCAGCGATGAAATCGATTGGCAGGTAGGCCATGATTTCGAGCAACGGTTGGCAGTAAAGAAATTTTACGATGATAGGTTATCGAAATCCAACGGTGTATGTTGAAAGGGGGTAGCAGATGCCGCGTTCAACCCGATTGCCCATAAACATCAGCAAGGAGGTTGCAGCAAAAAAACATGAGATGATTACGCTTCGAAGGGATTTCCACAGGAACCCTGAGCTGGGTTTTAAGGAGAAAAGGACTGCCGGAATAGTGGCCGATAAGCTGAAAGCGCTGGGCCTGGAGGTGCAGGAAGGCATAGCTAAAACTGGAGTTACGGGTCTGCTCAGGACGAACGGGGCTCGCAAAACCCTCCTCATCAGGGCTGACATGGACGCCCTGGCGCTCACGGAGGAGAACAAAACGGAGTACGCTTCCCGCAACAAGGGAGCCATGCACGCCTGTGGCCACGACGGCCACACGGCGATGCTGTTAGCTGCTGCGGACATCCTGACCAGGCAGAAAAGCAAGCTCAAAGGAAACATCAAGTTTCTGTTTCAGCCTGCGGAAGAGGGCCCCGGCGGCGCCAAGCCCATGATAGACCAAGGCGTCATGGAGAAGCCGAAGGTAACTGCAGCCCTGGCCATGCACTTGTGCACCGACCTGCCCGTGGGCACGGTGGGCACCGCCCCCGGTCCCAGATCGGCCTCCATGGACGAGATAGCAATAACCATCATAGGGAGAGGTGGGCACGGCGCCATGCCCCACCAGACGGTGGATGCCATCGTGGCGGCAGGCAAGGCGGTGGATACCCTCCAAACCATAGTGAGCAGGGAGATAGACCCCATCAAACCCGTCGTTGTCACCATAGGAACCATCAATGGGGGGACGGCCTTCAACATTATCTGCCATACCGTAGAGATGAAGGGTACGGTGCGATGCCTCGATTCCCAGGTGAGGAGGGAGATGCCCAAGAGGCTGGAGCGCATCATCGCAGGGGTTACGTCCTCCATGCGCGCCGAATACAAGCTCAAATATAAATTCAATTACCCCCCTCTGATTAACCACGAAGCCATGAACTCCATCGTGTGCCAGGCCGCCAAAGAGACCACCGGGGCCAAAAACCTATTCTCACCGCCACCGATGATGGGCTCCGAGGACATGGCTTTCTTCATGGAGATGGTGCCCGGCTGCTACTTTATGATAGGCGCGAAAAACGAAAAGAAGGGTTTCATTCACCCGCACCACAACCCGCACTTCGATTTCGACGAAAACGCAATGCCCGTGGGCGTAGAGATAATGGCAAGGTCTGCTCTGAAATACCTGTCGTAATAAATTCACGAAGGCCGGCGAACCGCTTATGTGATGCCGACGGCGGTTCAGATTGATTTTTTCATGAAAGGCGCTTGACCTAACATAAAAGCTCGTACAGCGTCTTTAACGAGGACCCGATCCTGGGACCGTACCAGGCAATCATCTTTCCATCTATTAAGTGGACTCTGCCTTCCCTGACCGCGGGCATCTCCGGGTGGGCCATGATATCGGACAGGTCTTCCTCGGTAAAATGGTAGGGCTCGTCTGGCAGCAATATGACCCGGGGGGCAGCATCAATGACTTCCTCCAGGGACAAGCGCGGGTAGCGCTCTCTTTTAGCGCTGAAGATGTTATCCCCTCCGGCGCTCCAGAGCACATCATGTATGAAAGTATCTCTATTGATGGACATGTAAGGGTCCTTCCAGATAGGGCAGAAGACGCTCTTTCGGCCTCGGCGCTCGACTTCCCTCGAAATTGCACGGTAGGTTCCCTCCAGGGATGCGGTCAACTCTCCTCCCTTTTTCTCCGTACCCGTCATGCGAGCTATGTCCATGATCATCTCTATCCCCTGCTCCACCGTTCTCGGATATGTCAGGAAAAGGGGTATGTCGAGCGCATCCAGCCGCTCTATGTGTTTCTTGTGGTTCTCCTCCCGGTTGGCTATAATCAGGTCCGGCTCGATCTGAACAATTTTATCAATATCGGGGTTTTTAACCCCCCCGACCTTTTCTTTCGCTGCGACTTCAGCCGGTGGATGGGTGCAGTATTCGGTAACGCCCAGCACAGCCCCACCCGCTCCCAGTGCAAACAGGGTCTCGGTGATGCTGGGCACGAGGGAGACTATGCGCTGCGCAGGTCCGTCGATGACCAGACGCCTGTCGAGAGCATCGCTTATCTCAATTTTTTTCTTCATGGTTTATCCTTATACTGTAGAGGAAATCAAGCTGTAAGATACATAGTATACCCTGTCATTGTTCGTGGCAAACTCTGTCTTCAATTACTCTTTTATCATGAGGAATTTCAGAATCATGGATAGACAGAAGGTGAATCGAGTCCTCAAACGACTGGTCTATGGAGTATATCTTTTGACGGCGCGCAGCGGTAACGAGATAAACGGCATGCCCGTGTCCTGGGTTTCGCAGGTGTCCCACGAACCGCCTCTGATAATGGTATGTGTGGCGCAGGAGCGTTATACTCACGCAATGATGGAGAGTTCAAGAGCATTCGCCCTGAACATCATGGCTCGCGGACAAAAGGGCCTGGTGGACAGTTTCATGGCCCGGGGAATACCCAAATCCGAAAAATTCAAAATGGTTCGTTATAGAGAGGGGATAACGGGTTCCCCGCTCCTGAAAGATGCCCTGGCCTACCTGGAGTGCCGGATAACGGATACGTTGGATACCGGAGACCATACCATCTTCGTGGGTGAAGTGGTGGATGCGGCTTCAATGGGCAAAGGCTCTCCCCTCAGCGAATCAGATTACGGCCATAGCTACGGGGGCTGACGGGCTTCAAAAAGAGCGACGATTATATGGTATTCATGCCTTCCATATGGCAGGTGTCGTTCATGAGGGTAAGCACTATCCCTCGTTCTTCGGTCTTCTCAATGATGTTGATTGCGGAATTGTTTTGTCTTATATGCCTGAAATTACTTAGCTCCAGGTTCAGCACTTTGCACAAAATGGTAATTATGCACAGGTTGTGACTGACCGCTGCTACGGTCCCTTCTTTGTGAGCCTCAAATATCCTTGTTATCGCCTTCCACCCCCTGTCCTGCAACTCCTTCATGGATTCGCCGTTGGGCATCTTGAGGTTCGCCGGGTTCTCCAACCACTCTTTCAGGAGTTCCTTATACTTGGTTCTCAGTTCCTGGAATGTTATGCCCTCTATGTCACCCTGATTAAGCTCCATGAGTTCCGGGAACAGCTGAACTGTAAGACCTTGAGGTTCAGCGATGGTTTCGGCGGTCTTGAGGGCTCTTTTCAGAGGACTTGAGTAGATTGCATCAATTTTTCTCGTGGTCAGGCTTTCAGCAAGCTTTTGGGCCTGTTTAAGCCCTTTCTCGGTAAGTTCGATATCACTGAAACCCTGGGTTCGTCTTTCTCTGTTCCACCTGGTTTCCCCGTGTCTTATGAGGATCAATTCCACGTCTTTTCAGCTCCAGATTAGAAGTAAGTCAATAATTGTAAATGAGATTCAGCAGAAGTTCAATATTTTATTTATTCCGGTCCCTCAACCGTTCTTCAGCCAGGCGAGCAGCCACAGTACCCGGGTAGGTGGATATGACATCGTTCAGGTATCTGGCGCCCTCGGCTCCTTCACCCATTTCCAAATAGCTCAGACCCAGCTTCAGCATGGCCGCTTTCGCCTTATCGCCTTCAGGGAAACGTTTCAACACTTCGGTAAATTCCCGGGCCGCTGCTCTATACTCTTTCTTGGTGTAGTAGGCTTCTCCTCTCCAGTAGAGGGCATTATCGGCAAGCTTGGATTCGGGGAATGCATCCAGAAACACTTCGAACCAGAAGACCGCTTCGTCATAGTCTTTTTGCTTGAAGGCTCTCATGCCCCTGTCGTACACCCTCTGCATTCCCTCTTCCGAAAAAGAGGCTCCAGACGATTCCCGGGCAGCAGGGGAGCCGGGGCTGATGAGGGAAGAAATCCAGAACCCGAACACCAATGCAATAACAAGCCAAAAATTGAATGCGCTATTTCTGGTCATTCTCTCACCCATGTCATAAAAAAGACCTATAATTCAGGTTTTTGGTTTATGGTAGATGCCGAAAGTTCTGTCACCGGCGTCACCGATGCCAGGATAAACGAAGTAATTTTCATCCAGGGTCACGTCCATATGCCCCAGGAATACCCTCGCTTCCGGATACTCGTTAATGATGCGGAAGATCCCCTGTGGCGCTGCTAAACAGCAGAGCAGGGTAATGTCATCAGCCTGATATTCGCCCCTGGCCACGGCCATGGCTTTGCACACCGTGTCTCCGGTAGCGACGACTTGCTCCAAAATGAAAGTTTTTTTTCCTTTGAGCAGGGGAAGCTTGCAACCGGTTATTTTGGATTGGCCCGTACGCTCGTCTCTCTCTGCATTTATGAAACCCACGGAAGCCGAGGGCAGAAACCTCCCTGCTTCTTCTTCCATGGGCAGCCCCGCCCTCAGGATAGGCACCAGTATCACTCTCTCCTTTAGAACCTCTCCACGGTAATGGCTGCCGTTCTTGAGGACAACCCTTCGCCTCTTCAATGGTAAATCGTCTGTGGCCCTGTAGAGGAGAAGGATGGTTACCGTCTTAACGCACTGCTCATATTCATCATGGGATATATTGGCCTTGCGCATTCTGGTGATGGCATCCACCATCAGAGGATGGTCTCCGATTACCACCAGCCGGGGATGTCTCAGTAATTCCTCCCTCAGCGCCTTGAGAGCCTCGTCCTGGATTTTCCTGGGATCATCGAAAATAGAACTTGTCATATATCACACGTTTAAAAAATGAACTACCACACCTCATTAAAAGCAAAACCATTGGTCATTAGCCAATGGCATTATAATACGAGCCGTGCTATAAATATACATTCTAAATCTTATATGTTCATTTTTAAGGGTGTCAATAACTTTTTGACCTTCCTTTGATGTAATAAGCCCGATGGAAAATAACGAAACAGCTCCGGAAGAGCCGATACGCTCGTGTGGTTTCGTGGTTTTCATGAGAAGAGGCGGGGAACTCCTCTTTCTGCTTCTGAAAAGCTCACGCGACGGGTACTGGGGCCTCCCCAAGGGGCATATACTCCCGGGGGAGAACCCTCTCGAAGCCGCTCACCGGGAACTCAAAGAGGAGACGGACTGCGAGAATATCACCGTCCATCAGGGCTTTAACGAGACCATAACCTACCAGGTGAGAAAGGGAGACACCCTTAAACCTAAACGCGCGGATTACTTCCTGGGAGAAATAAGTAATGGAGGAGTTAGTCTTTCAGAAGAGCACCTCGAATACCGATGGGTTACGCTCGGCGAAGCCGAGGGATTACTGGCTTTTGAAAACCTGAAAGACGTGCTCAGGAAAGCTCATAAAGCATTGATTACAGACATCGAGCCGAGAAGATGAGGTCCGGAAGCATTGTCCCCTGGATTGCTGGTCTCTTGCTGGTTCTGATAATCACCCTGGGCATGGTTGTGAGGGCACAGAACTTCCATCGTCTGGGATACACCAACCAGCGCGCCTTCCCCATAGAATCCGCTCAGAGGTTCAGATATATAGCCATGGCGGCAAATGAAGGTGGAATCCCTTCCACGGACCACCTGACCCAGTACCCCGATGGATTCAATACCCGAACGGATACGATAACTCAGGAATATCTCTTCGGATATGCATACAGGCTTCTTTCCTTCACGGGGCTGCCCCTGGAGACCCTCATCAGATACCTCATCAGGCTCTTCTGGCTCCTTACGATCATACCCATATACCTGATAGTGCTTCATACGACCGGGAGCAGAAGCTCGGCGCTGATATCATCCCTGTTCTTCGCAGTGGCCATGCCTTCGCTGCGCAGAGCACTGGGGGACCAAATATACAGGGAGCACATCGCCTTCCTGCCCCTGGGGCTGCACCTTTATTACCTTCTTCGCGCGCTGGATTCAAAGATAAGGGTAACCACAGCCGAATTTAAGAGGAATGCACGAAGCTTCTACCGCCGGGCCATCCTCTCAGCCCTTTTTCTGGCCATCTGTCTTGTGTCATGGAAAGCCAACAGGTTCTACTACCTCACGCTTACGGTGTTCTTCGCTCTCATGATGTTATCCGGGAGCAGGAGGCTCATGGCGGTAAAGCTCCTGGCCGTCTTCACCATCACCAACGTCGCCGCAAGCATCCTTTTTAATACGC
>CAYVLI010000062.1:9279-10350 GCA_964452105.1 uncultured Nitrospinota bacterium | reverse complement strand
TGGCTGCCTGCGAACCCCGTGATTCCGGTGATCAAACATTTTTCCAACTCGGCGCCTCCTATTGAGAGGTAGGATAGAGAAATTTAACCACATTTAATATTACCGACTAATCCGATTATCGGGAGGTACTATTCGGATTTTACTAACTCCCAAACGGATAAACGAAAACCTTTAAACTTTTATTATGATATATTAAGGTTTTGGATGGAAAAAGCAACTCCGCCGGGCATTCGAGACGGCATAAACGATCAAACTCTCTCCGTTTGCAGGAACTTTGTTCATGATTTCCATAAGGATAATAAGCTGGTTTTTCCTCATCTACGGCGCCCTGTTGGTTCCGTTAGGTTTCAGAAAGCGCAAGGCGGAATTGATGGAAACCGGCCTGCTTTTTATAGCCGTCTTTTTTCTTTTTTATCTCTCCCCCTTTTATTAACCGGCGGGATATAACATCAATTATGTTATTCATCGCCGCAATTACGATAGGGCCCTCCTCCTACGCATCCGCTTCCGCCTTCTTCTTTTTCGAATAGCCGAAGCGGCCCACCATCTCGCCAACAGACCGGTACTCGTGCGTGGGCGGCATATAAGCGATGGCATTGAATCGTGATACCTGAATGCGTTTTCCATCCAGCACCGATTCATCCGCCGTGACGGCTACAACCTCCCCCAGGAACAGGTCGTGAGCCCCCAGGGGGACTATATCTTTCAGCTTGCACTCTATGCTTATTGGACATTCGGCTATGGAGGGCGCCCTGACTTCGGTAGAAGGCCCCGGAGTGAGGCCCGTGCTCTCGAATTTATCCACGTCCCGTCCGGATACTATTCCGCAGTAATCGGTTTCGCTGCATATTTCGAGGGTCGGTACGTTGACCACGAATTCCTTCGATTCTTTTATTATATCGTAAGAATATCTGCTGGGGCGAATGCTCACGCTCAGCATGGGAGGCTCGGAGCAGACCACGCCCGCCCAGGCAATAGTTATTATGTTGGGTTTTTCGTCGTTCCTCCGGCAGCTGACCAGCACAACGGGTGTGGGAGCCAACAGCGTATCGGGGGGCAATGATTTTCTTG
>CAYVLI010000062.1:0-9179 GCA_964452105.1 uncultured Nitrospinota bacterium | reverse complement strand
ACCAGCACAACGGGTGTGGGAGCCAACAGCGTATCGGGGGGCAATGATTTTCTTGGCATAAAGGCCTCCTTTAAAATTTTCTGTGCGGCGTTCTGGCTATGCTACATACGCTGAATTTTATTTATCTGTTAAAGTGGTGGGTGATTCTCTGCGTTTATCCTTCGTTCAACGCTCCTATTTTATTGTACATGGATTCGGCCTCGGAGATGATACCGTCGATTATCTCCTTCACACTCTTTATTTCGCGAACCAGGCCGCAAACCTGACCTCCCGGCAGGGTGCCCTGCTCAAGGTCCCCCTCGAGCAACCCGCGGCGAAGCCGCCCCAGCCCTTCCCGCTGGAGCTCCTCCTTGGCCATGTGGCCCTTCTCCTTCTCTTTGCTGAGCCAGTAGTCGGTGAACTCGTTTCTGAGGCAACGGGCCGGGGAGCCGGTTACGTTACCGGTAACCACCGTGTCCTCCTCGGTGGCCTCCACGATCAAAGCCTTCATGCTGGGATGTATGACACACTCCTTGGTGGCCATGAATCGTGTCCCCATCTGTATCCCGCTTGCGCCCAGGGAAAGCGCCGCCAGCAAACCTCTCCCGTCTCCTATGCCGCCGGCTGCCACCACGGGCGCTTTTACCGCGTCAACCACCTGGGGTACCAGGGGCAGCGTAGCTATCCTTCCCACATGGCCCCCGGCTTCCATTCCGGAGGCTACGATGATATCGGCTCCTTCCTTCTCCACCCGCTTTGCCAGTCGCACCGAAGGGATCACGCAGAGTACCGTTATGGGATGCTTGTGCAGTTCCGAAATCACCGGCATGGTGGGGTCTGAGAAGGCGGTGGCCACTATGTCGATGCCTTCATCGAGCACTGTTTTTATCCGGTCCGCCAACTGTACTCCGGCAATGGGGACCATGTTAACGCCGAAGGGTTTGTTGGTGAGCCTTCGTGTTTCCCTTATTTCATGGACGAGGTCTTCTTCAGGGATGTTGCCTGCTGCTATGAGCCCTAATCCTCCTGCGTTGGAGACGGCCGCCGTGAGCCGGTGGTCCGAGGCCCAGGCCATCCCCCCCTGAACGATAGGATATTTTATTCCCAGCATATCGCATATGGCAGTGTGAAACATTTTTCCCTCCTTCCAATATTCTGATATAGTGGCACATATTACCATAATATAGGAGATAAGCGTCAGGATAATTTCTTCGGGGACAGCGACTGCCTTAAATAGCAGCTTGGCGCCTCCCATGGAATATAATCGCCCCGACAGCATTTAAGGCGCCGCTTCTACCGGAGAGATGTTACCATGATTCAACTCACCAGTATCGCCGCCATCCTCATAGCGGCATCCTTCACGCAGAGCGTTATAGGCTTCGGTTTCGGGTTGGTCTCCATGGGCGTGCTTCCGCTGGTGCTGGGGGCGAAGTTTACCATCCCTTTTGTGGCGATTTACGCCCTTTTGCTGACAATCACCCTCTTCCTGCAGCACCGGGAGGATGTCAAGGCAAGGCCGATGCTTCCCCTGATAATCGGCGCCGTAGCTGGCACTCCCTTTGGAGTGTTGATCCTGAAACACGTTCCCGAAGAGACCATCGTAACCGGGCTGGGGGTAATGCTCATACTGTATGGCGGCTGGTCTCTGCTGGGAATATCTCAGGTGAAGCGAGTCGTAAAGAGCGGCTGGGGATATCCCCTCGGTTTCCTGAGCGGAAACCTGGGAGGCGCCTTCAACATAGGCGGGCCGCCCGCCATAGTCTTCGTGACCCTCAAGAACTGGGAAAAGGACGAGCTTAAGGGTTCGCTTCAGTTTTTTTTCATCATAAGCTGCGCTACTCGATTGGCTCTTTACACCGCCACGCACCTGGTCACCCGGGGCGTCCTGCTCTACTCCATCTATTTCATTCCCTTCGTGGCCCTCGGCTATTTTCTGGGCCTGCGGGCTTACGATAAGATGGATACCGCGATGTTCAGAAAGTTTACCTACATCGGCCTCCTTGCCCTCGGTTCGGTGCTATTGGCCAGGTAAGGTCTCCTCTACCTTCCTTCACCGGTATATACTAACTATGTGAATCCTGAAAAAGCGGTTGTAGTAAAACAAAAACTGTAGGAGCGCCTTCCAGGCGCGAAAAATCGCGGCAAGATGCCGCTCCTACAGCGGCGTTGGGGGAGCCAGGAAATTTCAGGTAATAATGAAGCCCCGGAATATATACTTTTTAAGGATTCATACTATGTAAAAAAGGGCATAGGAGGTGTCGTTGCGATGGAAATAGAACGAGTAAGCCCGCAAGAGCTCGAAGCGATGATGCACGATGGGAAAGGCGTCACCGTAATAGATGTCAGGCCTGGCGAAGCGTACGAGGCTGCTCATGTGGCGGGAGCGATTAACATTCCCAAAGATGTCATAAGCGCTGCATGTGAAGGATTATCCAGGGGGGAACGGTACATACTCTACTGAACGTGACCGGGCGAGGGTTCGGCCGCCGGTGCGGCGGCTGAGATGAAGAAGTTCGGTTTCGAGAATGTCTCGGTGCTTAAAGGTGGCTTGAACGCCTGGATAGAAGCCGATTTTGCACTGGAAGGCAAAGAGTAGCTGAAAAAAAGATTTGCGAGCTTGAACGTAGGCAGCTTAAAAGCCTCCGTCTCTTTCTCCTTTTGACACGCCTGCAATGGCCCCCACCTGATAAGTAAGGCTCATTCTCACCGTCTGTTTATTGATACCGACCAGATTACTGTTGACAGAGCCTTGCTCAATCTAATAAGAATAGCCTTAGTCGGTGACGGCCAAACTATTTATATATTATGGTTAATAATCGAAAAGGCTGTTTTTTTAATTGCATGGCATGGCAAGGTTGTTGAGGGAGTGAAAGTATGGAAGCCCTTTCCGATATGAGAGCTTTTATAGAGCACCTTGAGGACCGCGGTGACCTGGTGCGGATCAAGAAGAGGGTCAGTGCAAGATACGAGCTGGCGGCCATCGTCAAGAAGATACAGGACACCTCCGGCCAGGCCGTCTTCTTTGAGGACGTGGACGGCAAAATGAGCGCCGTGGCGAACCTATATGGCGGTCGGGACAAAATAGGCAGCGTCTTCGGCGTCCCACCTGACGAAACCGCCCAAACCCTGGCCCGGCAGGGCGCGGGGCCGCCGATAAAGCCCGTAATCTCCGGCACTGGTACTGATAAATACGAGTTCTATCAGGAAAACCCGAATATAGGCCGGCTCCTGCCCGTCCCCCTGAATTATGAGAAAGACGTTGCCCCCTTCTTCACCTCCGCCGTAGTGGTTGCAAAAGATCCGGATACAGGCATCTACAATACCAGCATTCACCGCATTCAGCTCAAGGAAGGGAACAGGCTTGGCATTCAACTCGTTCCCCACCAGCATCTCACCCATATTCAGGAGAAGTGCGAGAGGAAGGGAGCGCCACTGGAAGTGGCCATCCTCGATGGCGCCGACCCATATCTCTTCATAGCTTCCACATCCAAGATACCCATGGATGTGGATGAATATGAGTACGCCGGGGCGTTGAAAGGCAGACCGCTGGAGCTTATAAAGTGCCGCACGGTTGACCTTGAGGTGCCCGCCAACACGGAGATAGTAATGGAGGGGGTGATTCCGCCGGGAGTACGTGAGCCCGAGGGGCCCATGGCGGAGGTGCTGGAGTACTACGGGGGAGACTCTCCAAAGCAGGTTATAGACGTCAAGGCGATCTATCACAGGGTAGCCCCTATTTTCCAGACCATCCTGGGAGGCACCATCGAAGAACATGCACTCCTGGGCGTCCCCCTTGAAGCGGAACTTCTCGTTAAGTTAAGGCAGATATGTCCTCTGGTAAAGGATGTTTCCCTGCTCCCCTTTATATTCAGGTGCGTGGTGCAGGTTGCGGATATCCCCGTCAATATGCGCGGCGTAACCAAAAATGTGCTCTCTTCGATTCTCTCCCATCCCTGGACGAAGATGGCTATCATGGTCAACGACGACATAGACATCAACGATCCTGTGGACCTGCTCTGGGCGCTTAATACACGAGTCGATTACGACAAAGACCTTATCTTCGTCAAAGGAGCCGCAACGCTCGGTTTGGACCCGTATGTAGAGGAACCGGGCGACACGCTGACCAAAATAGGCATCGACGCCACCATCGATCCCCGAATGCAGGAAAAGTTCGAGCGGCGCAGGGTAATCGGGCTGGACGATATAAACCTGGCGGAACTTATTTAACATAATAAATGTGAGGAAGTGAGCGCTGAGACGCACTGGTAATCACCTGGCGCCTCCGTGTATCATAACAAGAGGGAACCATGAGACTGATCGTTGGAATTACCGGAGCCACCGGCGCCATCTACGGAATACGCTTACTTGAGGTGCTTGCGTCCATCGAGTCCGTGGAGACGCACCTCACGGTTACGGAGAACGCCGTGGGCATAATGGAATATGAAACCGGGCGAAAGCTGGAGGATATTCAGAAGCTTGTCCACAGCTATTATCATATCGAAGACATGAACGCCTCCATCGCCAGCGGCTCCTTTATCACCAGCGGGATGGTAGTAGCTCCCTGTTCCGTCAAGACTCTCTCGGCGGTGGCCAACGCTTACGGAAACAACCTGCTCACCAGGGCCGCGGATGTCACCCTCAAGGAAGGCCGAAGACTGGTGTTGGCGGTACGCGAAACCCCGCTGCACCTGGGCCATCTGGAGAACATGGTCAAGGCGGCCAGAATGGGAGCGATAATATTACCGCCCGTCCCGGCCTTTTATCACAAGCCCGACAATTTAAGCGATATAATAGACCACACCGTGGGCAAGGTGCTGGATCAATTCGACATAGAACACAACCTCTTCGATCGATGGGGAGAAAAATAATTAAAGATGGATGAGTAAAGATGCGTGATAGGGGGGTGTGAGATGAAGTTGAAAGATAAAGTCGGGATCGTCACCGGGGCAGGCTACGGGATAGGCAAACACATCGCACTGGCCTTTGCCGAACAAGGGGCGGACGTAGTCCTGGCGGCGCGCTCCGTGGATAAGATGGAGGAGGTGGCCGGAGAGATTCGCGGCATGGGCCGAAAGGCGCTGGTCTGTCCCACGGACGTCACGGTCCACCAGCAGATAAACGAGATGGTGGACGCCGCCATGGAAGAGTTTGGTAAAATCGACATCCTCGTCAATAACTCAGGAATAGACGGACCCACCGCCGCCGTGGTGGAACTGGATCCGGAAGGGTGGCGGGAGGTCCTGGACGTGAACCTGACCGGCGTCTTCCTCTGCTGTAAAGAAGCGGTTAAGCACATGATACCGCGGAAGAGCGGCAGCATCATTAACATAGGCTCCGTGGCCGGCAGAATGGCTTATTCTTTCAGGAGCCCTTATGCCGCCTCCAAGTGGGGTTTGATAGGCTTCAGCCACAGCATGGCCCTGGAAGTGGGAGAGCACAACGTGAGGGTTAACGTCCTGATGCCCGGCGCCACGGAAGGAGAGCGCCTGGACAGGGTGTTCACCAACAGGGCGGAAGCCACCGGCTCCACCTATGATGAGGTGAAGGGTTTCTTTACAGACCAGATAGCCCTCAAACGGACGGTCAGGCCTCAGGAAGTCGCCGCAGCAGTTGTGTTTCTGGCATCCGATGATGCCTCCGGCATGACGGGGCAGGCGTTTAACGTGTGCGGCGGGATGATCATGCGCTAAATTAAATTCTATCTTCGGGCTGCGCATATTTTGCGGAATATAATTTATACCATCTGAGTAATCAACGGATTTTTTACCGATGGAAAACGAGAATATGACTGAGAAAGTATTGATGACAGGCAACTTAGCGGCCGCCGAAGGGGCCATCTACGCCGGCTGCAAACACTACTTCGGTTATCCCATAACGCCGCAAAGCGACGTGGTCGAGTATTTCGCTGAAAAATTGCCTCAGATAGGCGGCGAGTTCGTTCAGGCAGAGAGCGAATGCACTTCCATAAATATGCTTTACGGGGCGGCGGCCTGCGGCATCAGGGCCATGACCTCCACCTCCAGCCCCGGCTACAGCCTCATGCAGGAAGGCATCTCGCACATCGCTGCCGCTCAGCTCCCCTGCGTCATCATGCACGTCCAGCGCGGCGGGCCGGGTTCCGGCACCACCCAGACGGCGCAGATGGACTACAACCAGGTGGTCAAAGGGGGCGGGCACGGTGAGTACCATCTCATAGTGCTGGCGCCGAGCAGCGTGCAGGAATTGTTCGACCATGTACAATTGGGCTTCCATCTGGCGGAGGAATACCGGAACATAGCCATGATTCTCTCCGACGCCATCATAGGCCAGATGAAAGAGGACGTGGAGCTGCGCACGCTGGACTTCGGCCCGGCGCCGGAGGACAGAAGCTGGGCGCTGAAGATACACCGTTCCCCAAGAGGGAAGTCCGCCCACGTGCACAGCGCAGTGGGCATAGTGGGCATATATAACGATTGGTTGAAAGAAATACAGGATAAATACGACAGGATCAAGCGCGATGAAGTGCGTTACCAGGGCCACCTTCTTGATGATGCGGAGCTGGTCCTCGTATCCTTCGGCTCCAGCGCCAGGGCGGCCATGGGCGCATGCAAGCTGGCCCGGGATGTAGGATTGAAGGTAGGCGTCTTCAGGCCCATAACGCTATGGCCTTTCCCCGAAAGACAACTGGAGGAGCTGGCCGCAAGGGTCAAAAAGTTCCTTGTGATTGAGGACAACCTGGGGCAGATGGTCGATGACGTGAGGGCCGCTGTGGCCGGACAGGCTGAAGTGAATTTCATGGGCATCCTCTCCCGCCACATGCCGGACTGCAACGGGATGATACTGCCCGATACCATATTCGAGGAGGTCAAAAGGCTGCTATGAGCATTCAGGAAGATAAGGCTCTCGTCTGCACGACGCCAGAGTGCATAAGTAACCAGCTTTTGCCGCTGTGTCCGGGCTGCATGCACGGCGTGGTGGCGCGGTGCGTATGCGAAGCTGTGGATGAGCTGGATATTCAGGAGAACACCATAGGCGTCGTCGGTGTGGGCTGTCACGCCATGACCGCGGGGGTCATCGAGATGGACATGATAAGCGCCGCCCACGGCAGAGCACCCGGAGTAGCCACCGGCATAAAGCGGGCCTTCTACAACGAGGCCATAGTGTTCACATTTCAGGGAGACGGAGACCTGGGCGCCATCGGCCTGGGGGACGTGCTGAACGCCGTGAACAGGGGGGAGAAGCTGACCACCATCTTCTTCAACAACGCCGGTTACGGCAACACCGGAGGCCAGATGGGCCCCACCACCATTCAGGGTCAGATAACCGCCACCTCCCCTCACGGGCGGGACCCGGCCCAGTCGGGCTACCCCCTGCACATGGCCGAGATGATGGCTTCCATGAGGGGCTGCGCTTACTCGGCCAGGGTGGCAGTGAATAATCTTAAGAACTTCGTTAAGGCCAAGAGAGCGGTCAAGATAGCCTTCCAGAAGCAGATAGATAATATCGGCTACGGTTTCGTCGAGTTTCTGTGCACCTGTCCCCCTGGATGGAAGAAGAAGCCGGAAGAGGCCTTGAACTGGCTGGAGAAGGCCATGATGGAGGAGTATAGTCTGGATGAGTTCAAAAACGTTAACGAAATTTTGTAGTGATACATCATGCTTCTGTTAAAGCTTCCATGGAGCGAGAGGAATATAGATGGCAGATGAGAAGAAGGACACGGTAGAGCTTGTTATTGCCGGCTACGGCGGGCAGGGCGTCCTGACCATGGGAAATCTATTGATTGACGCAGGGATTAAGATATACAAACACATCTCATGGCTGCCTTCATACGATACCTACACACGAGGCGGGCGCGTGGTCTGTTATGTGATCCTCTCTGACGATGATATCCTTTCTCCTCTGGTGGCAAGACCTGAGAATATGATCATCATGGACCCCGTGGCCTTGGACATATACAGAGACAGCCTCGCACATGACGGAACGCTGATAATTGACAGTTGCCTGGTAGCGCCCGATAAAGTAGGACGAACGGATGTGGAAGTTATCGCCATCCCAGCGAGTGAAATCGCCCAGTCCGTTCAGACGATCAAGGTCACAAACCTGGTGCTTTTGGGCGCGTACCTGAAGCTGACCGGTGCTTTGCCGCTGGACCTGGTGGAAACCGCAATGAACAAGAGCAAGCAAGCCGTTATAAAGGACGGCTTGCTTACGGTCAACCAGGAGGCGCTGCTGGCCGGCTACAATTACTCCAACTAACCGACATCTGTAAGGGATACCTTTTATAAGTTCCGGAAAAACCTTCCCTGTAAATTTTCAACTACTTTGCAATGCCCGGATAAGGGGCGTGAGCGAATCTCACGGATGAAAAAATACCCATGCTAAAGATAATCGATCTGTCTATAAAATTCGGCGGAATAAAGGCTCTGGATAGAGTGACCATGTACGTTCAGCCCGGCGAGATACGCGGTCTGATAGGCCCCAATGGTTCAGGCAAGTCAACCCTGTTAAACATTATCTCACGCATCTATAATCCCGGCGCTGGATCTATATCTCTGAACGGTCGAAACCTGCTGAAGTGTAAGGCCCATCAAATGCCACAGATGGGTGTGGGAAGGACATTTCAGAATCTGGAGCTGTTCAACAACCTGACCGCCATCCAGAACCTGATGGTCTCCCAGACCTTCCATCAGACCTATAACCTTTTTTCGGCCGCTTTCTATACCCGCAGTTTCAGACGAATCGAGCAAGCCAGCCATGACAGGGCCATGGAGCTGCTCAGGATGGTAGGCCTTGAGAACTATGACAGGCGCCTTGCGCAGGACCTGTCCTTCGGCCAGCAAAAGCTCCTTGAGCTGGCCAGGGCCCTGGTCTTCTCACCCAGGCTGGTCATGCTCGACGAGCCCGCCGCAGGGCTCAGCCCCGTCATGGTCAAACAGTTCGTGGACATCATCCATCATTTTCAACGGGAAGAAAATCTCGCAGTGATAGTGGTGGAGCACATGACCAAGCTGGTCATGGACATAGCCGATCGCATCACCGTGCTTAACGATGGGCAGGTTATCGCAGAGGGGACTCCGGAGGAGATAAGAAGCAACCAGAAAGTCATAGACGTTTACCTGGGAAGAAGCGTCAAAGAAGACTTCGCCACGGGGCCCGAGCCTGCCAGGGCAAGGGTATCTGCGGGAGAATCGCTGGAGGAGAGCGCCGGGCCGGCAGAATCG
>CAYVLI010000061.1:6325-10496 GCA_964452105.1 uncultured Nitrospinota bacterium | reverse complement strand
CTGTTGACTTTGCGGCTCTGTTCTTCCATCCCTTCCCTATCGTAAAGTTCGGAGAGAAGTTTACAAATTCCCAGATTGTTGCGGTCCAGCTCGTGCAGCTCCTCGTAAACGGAGATGGTATCCCTGATTTTACCCTCTTTGCGCAACAGCCTGGCCTTGGTCCTGAGGTCATTGATTTTATTCTGCCGCCTTACCACATAGATTATCAGCAGAACGAGCACTATCCCGCCAATGATGATGATGGGTGAATAAATTTTCAGGTAAACCCTTTTGAGCGTGCTTCTGACCTCATGGTACGAAGGATCGGCCTCCAGAGCTTTTTTGAACCATTTGATTGCGATAGAGCTACGACCCATTTTGAGGTGCAGCATGCCAACGGCATACATGGCTTCGGCCAATTGGGGGTCTATCTCCAGCGCCTTGTTCCACTGCGAAAGGGCCACTTCATAGTTTTTCTTCTCGAAAGAGAGCCTGCCCTGCTCCAGCAGCACCAGGGCGGGATTGAAAGCCAGCTTCTGTATTCTATGGGCGACCGAGTCGGTTACGTAGAGATTACCCTCACTGTCTATGTCCAGGCCATTGGGGTACAAGAACTCGTTCAACTCCTTCCCCTGCCGGCCTATCGATGCCATAGGCTTCCCCTGTGGATCGAATTTCTGTATCCTGCTGTTGCCGGAATCGGCGACATAAGCGTTACCATCGCTATCCAGGGCGATGCCTACCGGCGATTTGAGCATCCCCAGGCCGCTGCCGGCCCTGCCGAACTGAAACAGGTAACGACCATCAGCAGAGAACACCTGAATCCTGTGGTTTCCGGTGTCGGTTATCCACAGGTTGCCCTCGGGGCTGACGGCGATTCTTGAAGGCCCAACGAATTTGCCTTTGACCGACCCTACACCCCCCCATGTCTTAAGCAGCAGACCCTGCGGATTGAATTTCATGACCAGGCTGCTGGCGCTGTTAACTACATACAGATTCCCCTTTCTATCGAAGGTGATTCCGCCGGGAGAATCCAGAGCCAAAGACGAGGCATTCGCATCGGGTATGCTGCCTACAAATTTGCCTCCAGGTTCGTAAATCTGGATGCTGTCGCTCCCCGTATCAGCAACGTAAATTTCTCCGCCGGGCGATATTGCTACGTCCTCAGGCAGGTAGAGACCTCCATCCGGCCTTCCACCACGATTGATAACTGTCTGGAGTTCACCGCGTTCGTCGAATACCTGCACGCGGTGGTTGAGAGTATCGGCAATGTAAATCCGGTTTTCCGAATCAACCACTATGCCGGATGGATGGTGTAATTTACCTTCTTCCGCCCCTTCTCCTCCTATAAACAACGGGACTTCAAAAGCTCTTGTCTGAAAATTAATCTGCGCAGAGCTCGTGAACGCATGCAGAGTCAGCCATGTGATGCTAATCACCACAATGGACACCGCAAAAACGAGAACTTTATTTTTTCTCTTGTTCTCCATGAGTCTCTACCATGACAAAGAGCTCTTTATCTCCCCCGGGCAGGCGCTGAGGCGGATGTAACTTTCTTTTATCCCGAACCCTTATCCTTTATCTTTTCTTCCTGCACCGCTTCTTCCATGTAGTACTCGGAGGTGAACTCCTTAGAAATTTCTTCACCAAGCGCTTCTTCCAGGAATTTAGAGAACTCCACGCATTCCTTTCCCCTGGCGCCCCGTACGGTCAATTGAACCTGACCGTCGGCGCTTATCAGTATCTCTATCTCCCTTTTTACTGCCATTTTCTGACCACCAGTTTGATCGTGTTTTCGGCTATGGTTTCTTCCTTGGCAACCGTGAACCCTTTCTTACGCACTTCCGTCAAAACCTTATGGTAAGCGTATTTCTGGTTGAGCCTGTCGATGAACCTGTGCTGCGATAAACCCGTGCGGGTCTGTACGCCCCACCAATCCGCCACGATTTCATAAAAACCTTCGTCGTTTTTTCTGAAACCTATTCCATAGGGGCCGCCGGTATTTACTGAAAGCTCTACCTTCTCCCATTTTCCCCGCCATCCTTTTACCTTGACCTCCCCCTCTTTATATGAGTAACCCATATCTTCCAGGGCAATCTTCAGGCAGTCAAAGTCGGTGATCCTGGTCTTTATCTGGGTGAAGTGCGACATCTGATAGCCTCTCCTCTTTTAAAGGCTGCGTTCTTCCCGCTCTACTGTTTAGAAACTTATAACGGGTTAAAAGAAAGAAAAGTTATTAAATGCAGTCATCGAGAACACGGCATCACAAATCGAGCTGCCTCCCTTTGCCGGTCTCATGCCGCTCCGATCCGGCGGGACTCACCGAAGCCCACCGGGCTCTCGTTCTAGCCCAATCACGGAGAGCGCTTATCTCCTCTTCCATGGTCTGGGAGAGGGGAACGGTCTCATTGAGGCTTTTGTATATGTCCTCCGTACGCAATTCTCTGCCATCGTCGAAGGCGTCGTAAAGAGCTGAAACGACGGCCTGTTCTATCTCCGAACCGCTGAAACCCTCTGAAGCCATGCCCATTCCCATTACATCGAACTTTTCCGGGTTTCGACTCCGTTTTCGCAGGTGTATGCGGAAAATTTCCTCCCGCTCTTCATGGGCGGGAAGGTCAACGAAGAAAATCTCGTCGAAGCGCCCTTTTCTGAGCAGTTCGGGGGGAAGCATGTTTATATTATTGGCGGTGGCGATGACGAACACGGGGGAGGTCTTCTCCTGGAGCCAGGTAACGAAACTCCCGAAGACCCTGGCTGTGGTTCCGGCGTCTGAGAAACTGGAGCTCTGGGTTCCAGAGAAGCCCTTTTCCAACTCGTCCAGCCAGAGAACGGACGGGGCCACGGCTTCGGCAGTTCTTATGGCCTTGCGCATGTTCTCCTCTGAAGAGCCTACCAGTCCGGCGAAAACCTTGCCCACGTCGAAGCGCAGCAGGGGCTGCTTCCACAGCTCTCCCACAGCCTTGGCGGTCAGGGATTTGCCGCACCCGGGCACGCCTATCAGGAGTATCCCCTTGGGTTGAGGGAGGCCGAACTCCCGCGCTTCGATGCTGATGGCCCGCTTGCGCTTGTTCAGCCAGGCTTTTAGCTGGTTCAAACCTCCTATATCGCTGAACTGCTCTCTGGCGCGATAGAACTCCAGCACCCCCGACTTTCTTATTATCTGCTCTTTCTCGGAGAGGATGACGTCTATATCCAGCTTTTTGTTCTTAATGAGGGACTTTGCGAAAACGTTACCCGCTTCATTTGCGGTAAGGCCCAGGGCGGCCTCGACGATCTTCTCCCTTTCTCCACTTTTCGCCTCAAGATTGCTTAAATCGACTTTGTCCCTGTCGACCGCGGCCAGGACTTCCTCCAGGATGGCGTTCAAATCCATTGCCGCGGGAAGGCTGTAATCTATCACGGCGATCTCTTTTTCAAGCTCTTCGGGTATCTTCAAGACCGGAGAAAGTAAGATGAGTGTCTTTTTCTGGCTTTCACTATGCGTGCTTCTACCCATTATTTGCTGCACCAGGTCCCTCAGCTTCCTCACCACCATAGGGTCTTGCATGTAGTGATGGAAATCCTTTAAAACGAAGACGGCCTCTTCGCCGCTATACTCGTATATGAAGTCCAGGGCGCGCAAGGGGTCGCTTACGTCCTTGGATATTCCCGGTTTAAGACCATTCATCCCTTCGGTAACAGACCATTGCACCAGTTTTTTGGGTGGTTTCGGTTCATATAGCTCACCGGGAATCTGTTTGACTATCTCTTTCAGGGCGTTGAATACGCGGTATTCTTCCCAGGATTGGATATATATGATGGGATAGCCTGCCCGTATAAGGTATTTTATTTCGTTGTCTGTCTCTCTACCTGGTTCCATAGATGTTTACCCTGAACATTCTTAATTATATTTCACTTTTTACTTCATCATATCGCCTGTATTTAATATAAGGCCGCTTCCCTCTTTTGGCACCACCATAAGCTTGACGTCATCGGCCAGCTTATGAATCCACATATACTGGAGCAGGTCGGGGTTCTTTTTAATGGTCTTGTTTATGGTCTCAAAGGCCATGGCCTCACCCTGCGCTTCCTTGATGCGAGCCTCGGCCCGCTTCTGGGCCTGCTTAACCTCGAATTCAAGCTCCTGAATCTTCTGCTCGGCCATCATTTTGCGTACCAGGCTGTCCTCGTAATCCTTTGTGTATATGAC
>CAYVLI010000061.1:0-6225 GCA_964452105.1 uncultured Nitrospinota bacterium | reverse complement strand
GCTCGGCCATCATTTTGCGTACCAGGCTGTCCTCGTAATCCTTTGTGTATATGACGTCTCGCAGAAGCACGCTTTCGCAGAGGAGCCCGTCCCTGGCGAACATCCCCTGAAGCTTGTCGTATATCTGTTTTTCTATTCTCTGGCGCTGTTTGCTGTAAACCTCCAGGATGGTAAAATCGGAGACAACCATACGCGCCACATTTCTTATGGCAGGCCTGACAACCTTTTCCTCGTAGTTGGGGCCTATGCTCTGATGCAACTCCGGAAGCCTGTCGGGGATGGGTTTATAGCGGACGGTCATATCCAGACCCACTTTCAGCCCGTCTGATGTAGGCGCCCACAGGGTGTCGCTCTCGCCCACGACCGCCCCCTCTCCGGCGCGCTGGACCATGGTATATGTATGGGTACGAATGTCGTAGCGAGTGACTTTTTTGAATATGGGAGGGATGATATGGAGTCCTTCCCCGAGGATGTCTTTCTCCACGCCGGTGAATATGTTGAATACTACTCCGCGGCTTCCGGCGTCTATGACTTTGAAGGTGGCGATGAAATAGAAAAAGCCGATGAAGCACAAGAGGAAGAGCGCCCACCGCCGCATGGTCATGCTCGGGAAAAGCCTTCTCACCGAGACCTGTTGGCCTCCTTCGACGCTTTCCTGTTCAACAGGCGCCCTCCTGCTGAACAGCCATATAAGCAAAGGAACTAAAATGACCAGAAACGCAATTAACAGCAGGATTCCCATCTTCATCTCCTGATATTTTTGATGCTGAACAAGGAACCGGACATAGTATTTATATCGCCCTCAGATGGGGCGATAAAAGCGCTCATTGGCGGGATACCATCAATAGTTTCGGAACAGGCAGACAAGGTAAGCGTATCGAATAGCAGTGGTCGCTGCTTCCGGGTGGCGGCTATTTCGGCTTCTTTAATCATAGTTTTTATCGCCAAAAACTGAGGCTTTGAAGTTAAGATTACAGGCCCCGACCCGGTTTTTATAAATGTTTAGGACGTGTCCCTTTATATAAATTCTATCGGGCTTGCCGACCCCATATAAATTGATTATATTCACATAACCCTGGAGTGTCAATGGCCGCATGGCTCAATGAGAACGACGCCGCTATTATTGTGTTTTATCTTTTTCCTGATGGGGAGACCCGGATAAACAGCAAACGATGCAAAAAATGGATTAACGCGGGATTGCACACCACGGAGTATGTTCATACAAGTCCTCTGCGCCTTCTCATGAACCATTCCAGCGACAGCAACGAGGTTATCAGCACAAAAACGTACCAGGCTTTAAATAGAGGCTCCACTCTCCTCTCGATGAGTTTCAACTCCGGTTCTCTCCTGAAGATAGAGGGTATTCCGGCGGCAAAAGATGAGAATTCTTCCGCTTCGATATACTTCCCCCCGGTCGATTCCGAAATCGAGCGTAAAAATTTTTCATCCGGTGCCACATCTTGCAGTTCGGCCAGGGTAGCGGAGTATTCGGTCTTTAACTCACCGGCTCCCAGCAGAACGCCTCGGGCGCGTGCTTCAACCGCAAAACTGTAAACTCCGTCCTCGTTCGTCTCAGCCTCGACCAGGTATTCTCCGGGGCGGCTTCCAGGCAGGTAATCCAGGCGCTCGGTCCTGCCGGAGGGGTATGTCAGGTTTACGTTGAGGACGGCGTCCGACGCCGGGGAGAAATCCTCATGGTAAACCATGGTGTGGAGTCGCAATCGCCCTCCGCCTCCCTCGCGGACCACATCCCCCCAGAGCTTAATCTGATCCAGAGAGGGGTCCTTTACCAGCCAGCGCACCAGTTGTTTCACCATTGTCAGGTAGAGACGGTTGTTCTGATTCCGCCCCACGGCTTGAAAGTTCCAGCGCCAGAAGCCGTCTGAAAGGAGAGCGGCTGTGCGTCCTTCCCCGTATTTCATAACAGCCACCACCGGCAGTTGCACAGGCCCGGAACGCTCTTTCCCGTCCACCCCCAGCGCCACCGCATCCGGCTTTACGCTGAGGGTCCGGTTGATCCCGCTCAACAGGGGAAGGCTATCCCATGCAGAACGGAGCTCAGCTTCACCCGAAACCCGCATCACTGGATGTTTGCTGCCCTGGTCTGTGAGTTTAAAGGGGAAGCGCCCCTGAGCGTATCCCGATCTTCTCTTGTCCAGCACAACGGGCAGGATGTCTTCGATGGGTGTCTGGTCGTAGCCTCCTTCGTAAAATGATTCATCACCGCCTATCATCAGGAAGGAACCGCCTTCGCCCACCGCCCGCTTAATGTTTTCCATGTAGCTGGGGGGGAGGCTCAAGCGGTAAGAGAAGTTATCGAATATTATCAGGTCGAAATTTTTCAATTCTTCCGTGAACAACACGTTGGCGGGAAAGGGTATCAGGCTCAACTGGCTCTGGGGGACATTCACGGGGTCCGTGGGCGACCTGAGTATGATGAAGGAAACGAGGTCGATGCTGCCGTCGCCCTTCAGGGCCTGCCGCAAGAAACGATAGTTCCAGGAAGGCCTGCCGCTGATCATAAGTATCCTTATTTTGTCCCGTTCGACCGGCAGCACGAACTCCTCACGGTTGTTGTCCGTCAAAGCCTCGTCGGGTTGCGGGACCACTTCTACGCTTATTTCGTGCTGGCCCAGAAGTTCCGGCGTCAGGGATAAGGAGAGCTTCCTTCTCTCCTGTCCTTTTTTGAAGGCGAGTTCTCTGGTTGTAACGATCCTGCCGCCTTTCCTTAAAATAACCCTGGACGCGGCTTCTTCATAACCTGTAGCTTCCACTTCCAAATCTATTTTTATGGGTTTGTTGATGAAAGCGAAGTCCGGCGCCTTGAACCGGCTTATGCGGACATCCCTGAAGCGCTTCCCGAGACCCACCGCCACCACGGGAGCTCTAATGTGCATTTTCCTCGTCTCCGCGCGCTCCTTCCCGTCGGTGAAAAGTATCGTTCCGGCCAGCGGCGCGCCCGTGTGTTTACGCGCCAATTCAAAGAGGGCCGAAGATATGTTGCTCTCTTCCTCCCGCCCCTTCAGATTAGGGATTTCCTCCCGCCCCAGGCGAATCAGTTCTCGTCCGAGCGTATAGTATTCGAAGGGGTAGTCCGCCATCTTCGCGGAAAGGTCTCGCCAGGCCTCTCCGCTCAGTATTGTTTTAACCTTGTCCAGACGCGACACACCTCCGTCATCCACCGACATGCTGGCGGAATCGTCCACAAGTACCGCAACGCGAGGAAAAATTTTAAGGTAGTTCATCCGCTGCACCACGGGATTGAGCATGATAACCATGAGCAGCGCATAGGCGGCCAGCCTGGTATAGAAGAGGAGCAAGGGGATTCGGCTTTCCGGCATCCTCTCCTTAAGGTCCCTTATCTGCATACGGACAAGATAGATTACGCCCCCCGCCACCGCCAAAAGCGCCCAGACAGGGAGCAGCGGAGCCGCGCTAATCAAATTTTCAGTAATTGTGGTATCCAATGGTCTCTGGTTTTCTCAATAATATATGGTTTGTCTATACATACATCACGCATTCCGAATTCGGTATTTTGTCAGCCCAGTTTTCTCTTGAGGAAGGGTATGTGTATCTGGTCCTTCTTGTAGTTCAAAGAGAGCGCGTACAGGACGATGTTGACTCCCAGCTTGAAAGCCTCCATCCTCTGGACTTCGCCTCCAGGCTTAACCTGATGCACCCAGTTTCCCAGCGGGTCCTTTTCCCAGGCGCATCCGAGGTCGTTCTGGCAGTAGATAACCGGTGTCCTATCGTCCATGTTAATTCCTTCCAGATACGGCGAGACCAATCTCTTGCCCGCTGCGAAGTTGACGAGGTAAAAGGAGCGGAATACTGCGTGACCCCAGGAGAGGCGCTCCATTCTTCTGTCCGGGAAAACCCTGTTTATCTCACGGCGAAAACTTTTATCGAAGTCGTATCCCGGATGCCCTATGCAGTCGTCCGCCAGCAGGAAACCGCCGTAGCTGAGAAACCGCCTGAGCACTTCTATTTCCCGGTCTGTGAAAGCTTCGAATTCCTTTCTGCCGGTAATGTACAGGAAGGGATAAGCGAAAATTCCCTCATCCAGGTTGTTCACGGCGGCGCGTTCTTTAACGGTTCTGACGCTGGTCCTGAGTTCCACTTCCTTGAGCAATTGCGCGTAGGACATGGGATGGGGATCCCAGTTTCCTCCCCTGTAAGCTATCTGGGCGAAGTGAAAATCGTTGTCCTCTACCCAGGGCCGCCCTGCTCCCTCCTCCGCCGCTGCGTGAGAAAGCGACAGCAGGAACTCCGGCACGAGCGCCGCAGCGCCCATCTTCAACAGGAGCTTGCCGAAGGTCCGTCTATTCACCTCATCTCCAAACAGATTTTTCATGGCTCCTCGACTTCTATCAGTTTTCAACTTTATACTTCAGGTCTTATTGGCTATTACGCCTTCTGCGGCCAGGAACAGAAACATCATCAGCGCCAGCGCCGAGGAGAGTATGACCGTCTTTCCTCTTTCCCTGAGAATCCCGGCGGCATCTACAGCTCCGGTGATAACATCTATTTCCGCGCCCTCGAACTTTCCTTTAAGCTCAGCTTCGGTTATGTGCGTCAAGTTCGATTCTTCTTTTGATGTGTTGAGCGCCAGCCGCAGATATTCGCCGCCCACTCTGGCATTATATATCCCCGGCGCCTGCCCCTCGAAATTGAGGACGGCTTTCCCTCCTTCTCTGGAGACAACACCCGGAATGATATTCTTGTCCGGCCCTTCCACTTCCGTCGTGGTTTCAGCAACAGTCTCCTTTACGGCGATCGAAACGGGTTGTCCCGCCCTGCCCGCGGTTGGAGGCGGCTGAAAGTTTTCGGTGGTGACGTAACCTATCAGCGCCTGAACCAGGGGGAGATAAGCGCCCCTGACGCACAGGTCGTTCCAATCCCTGTCGGCCGTCGATGTGAAAAGCAGCACCTTCCCTCTGCCGATTTTCCTCTCCATCAGCAGAGGCATACCGTTGTCCAGAGCCAGAAGAACCCTTGCGTCCCCCAGTGTCCCTTCCTCCACCTCGAAGACTTTGTTAAACTGCGCGCGCAGCAAACTTTCGCCTTCCCTGCCTTCAAATGATTCGAGAGCAGGGTGCGTAAGATCGATATGGTTGATGCGCCACAGGCGAGCCGGCGCTTCCTGTGCCTCTTTCAACCTCACGGGTAGAAGCCTGGTGGCGGAATCGTGAAAAATCTTATTGTAGCGGTCAGGAGCCACCCTGTCCCCCAGATAAAATATGAGGCTCCCTCCCCCAACAACATAGTCCATCAGGCGCAACCGCGCTTCCCGGTCTATTTTATTAACGTTTGCCAGGATTATCGCATCCGCCTCATGCCTGTCCATGGAGTTGAACCGGCTGATTGTAACCACCTTCGGAGATATGGGAGACTGCTCTTCGTCTGGCCCCGGTTGCAGTGCATTGGTCAGATAGTAGACCTCGCTCTGGAGAAGGGAGGTTTTTGGGTCCCCGTCAACCACCAGCACATCTATCTTGTCCCTCACGGGGATGATGAAATAGTGGACGTCGTCGTCTGTAAGCCTGTCCTCCGATATGCGGAGTTCAGCCTCAAGCAGCCCCGGTGAACGTGCGACATACTCGAAGTGTACGCGAGAACTCTCCCCCGGCGAAGCTTTCAGGAACCTCCTCTGCACCGTCTCTCCCGATACTTCTAGCTCGGCCTGCAGGTCTTTACCCGGCATGGAAGCGGGGTTTTGCAGTTCCACTTCTATGGGCAGGGGCGCACCCACGGTAGCGCGCCCGAAGGAGATGTTTTTTATATATCCGTTAGGGCTTCCCTCACTGCCCCCAAGCCCCACTATCTTGAGCTTTACGTCCCTGTCAAGGATATCCAGTTCCGCCGCGCTGAACCCATCCCAGGGAGTTCGGGTCATATCGGTTATGACCAATATCATCCTGCCGTATTCCGGCGGCAGGTCATTCAGGGTCGAGTACGCTTTGCTCAGTGCGATAGCCATATTGGACTGTCCATAGCTTATACTGATCCTGGAAAGAGCCTGTTTCGCAGCGTTCAGATCCGGCGTCAGTACCCAGGGACCATCTTCTTCCGGGATAAGGGGGACAACCGCTATGCGGGCAGAGGTGTTCAGCTTTTCCATCAGGTCTCCGGCCAGCGCTTTGGCCCGGTCGATGTATTTGCCGCGGTTCGTGCGATAGTTCATGCTGAACGAATTGTCCACGATAATGATGACGGCTTTGCCTT
>CAYVLI010000060.1:6679-10539 GCA_964452105.1 uncultured Nitrospinota bacterium | reverse complement strand
TATCGCTGTCTTTATCCAGCAGGAAATCTATACCGGTAGTTTCCTGATTCTGAAGGGTCGTCACCAGGTCTGCCGTGCTGAAAATCGATTTATCGTTATAGAATTCGGGTATATATATTGTGCCGTGGGTAATCACTCCGACTTTGTATGTTCCTACCGCCAGGTCGCCGATAAGGTAACGTCCGGAAGCATCTGTGCGCACGCTCTCCATATCATTAGTGGCGGTGTTGATGGCCACGACCTCTGCGTTACCTATGCCGGTGGCGCCGTCTTGCTCGGTCACACGTCCCGAGATAGCCGGTGTTCCTGCTATCTCCAGCGATCCTCCGGATGAGTCTGCCGGGACTTCAACAGCATTTATATCCGCCAGGACGATGCTGCCGAGGGATAGAAAGCTAAACATTCCAATGGGGGCCAGGGGATTGACATCGAAGATTAGCTCTACCACTTCACCCTTACTCCCCACAGGCAGCCCCGTCAACGGCATACCGGAATCGAAAAGTCCTACGATAACAGTGCCCGAAGTGGTGGTATTCGTTTGAAGCGTCCAGCCGCTGGTCAATGCTGTCGTCGTTGCAACTGTGGTGTTCGGGGTTAAAAGATTATCATCATAAAACAGTGCGAACTGAATGCCTGCGATTTCATCCCCCACGTCTATACTCACAGGCAGAATAATAGTGCCTCCGGGCAATCCTCCCACATCAGATGCACTGAGCGTATGACCGAGCACCTGGCTTCCGGAGAGAAGGAAAAGCCCGATAACGAGAGCGTAAAGACAGTTCATACGTTTCATGGAGGATTCCTCCACCTGCTGTCTTGAAACCGATTGAGGGGAACCAACGCTGTCTAAAAGTGTAACAAGCGAAGGTAATGAGCTTTTTCTCTTTTTGTAATATTTAAAATATAGTTCTCCAATACTACTATTACTGACCGGCCTTAAGCAAGGGTAAAAACGGCTCAACCGATGCCAGACCTTGAATAATAGTGCCCTGCGCCATCCTTGACAACCCTGCTTTCCAGTGTTACGTTATTAATTGTTCTACTCTATTGTCGGGGAAATTACTCAACAAATTCTAAAGAATTAATGCGCGCATGGGCAAACGAAAAGAAAAAAAGAAAGAGACCGCCGGAGCGAAGTCTGCGATTAAGTCTCAGGCGGAAGAAGCGCTCAAAACACTCATGTGTTCGGTGCAGACCTGGGATAAGCTGCCTCGCGGAGACCAGAAGCTCAAATTTCTTGAGGAACAGCCTCGAATCTATCCTTTTATTGTGATCAGGGAGTTTAAAAAGAGTAGCAAACATGGACAGAAATGGTTTTTGGGTTTGATGAATTGCCTGCAGGATTTCGCCCCCATGGCGGAACCGGTCAAGGAATTATTGTATAGTCCTGATATCTACACTGAAATCAAGGAAGAACTGGCAACCCTGCTTTCCGAAAGGGGCTGTCCCCTGGATCAGGATACTATGAACGCCATAAAGGAGAGCCATTCGCTCTCTTCTCTTTTCATCTCCGCGCTGGAAAAGGGAGAAGAAGGTCGTATAAGGGAGCAGTTACCGAGGTTATTTTCTTTGCCTGAAGAGCGGGGAAAATCTCTATTGAAGGAACTCCTTAAGGAACTTGAAGGACGAGCCCTGCCTCTGATACGGGCTGCTCTGGAAGAAGGCGAAAACCCTGTAACAGAATATTTGCTTGAACTTCTTGGAACCACCTCTTCCGAAGAACTACACAAACTATTGATGGAAGTCGCCCGGGATAGCGAAAGAAAAGAGCTGCAGAAAGCCGCCAAGAAGGCTGTTTACAGATTACGCAGTTCTGGAGTGGATGTAAAGATTGCTTCAGATCAGAAATCCATTCTGAGGGCGCCTGAATATAAATTTTACGGCGCCATAGCAACCACTATAGACGGCGAAGGGAACAGGATGCTCTGGCTGGCCCGGACCAAAGCTTTGGGAGGCCTGCACTTGATTAATTGCCTGCTGAGTGATATAAAGGGCATCCTCGACTGCAGCGTTTACGATACGAACAAAAAGAGCTATAAGGAAATCAACTCGCTAATCTCTACCCAGTACTCGGCGGCCGAGATAGAGCCGGAGTATTGCAGCTATCTGATTGAAGAAGCCGCAAAGCTGAACGCTAAATCCGACACCGCGCTGCCTGAAGAATACCTGCAGGCCCGGCATATCATCGGCGACGCCGGAAAAACTTATGCCAGACCTCCCATATACGATCATTTCGACGAAAATGATATCTATCCCAATCAGATGCTTCTAAACGGCTGCGGCCGCCTCCTGGAGCTCGACGAGTTCAAGGGATGGTTCATTTCCAGAGATAAAATGGAACCTTACAACTTCAAGCTTCAGGAAGCACAGGAGAGCAGAATAGTTCTGAGCGAAGTCTCCCAGAAGGAAAGGATGGAGAATATCATAAACGATGCGGCTGATGAGCTCCTGCGAGGGGAGCTTAAAACAATATATAGACACCGCCTCGAAGAAAACGCTTACATCCTGTACAGGAAAAACAGACAAGATGATGCCAAGCTGGCGCTGATTGCCGCCATCGCATTGGATGACGAAAACCTCCCTCCCCACAGACATCCCTTTTTCATCGATCTGGCACGACGAAGCCTCACCCTGACCGAGGAGGAAACCAAAGGCCGGCTCATAAGCCCGCCCTGATAACCACAAAATGGTGCGAAGCTCATCTCTTCTCCCGACCCCCCTGAGAAGAGCCAGCCCTTTTCGCAGGGTTATCACGCATCGGGCCGCCGGGGTCCCGTTTCCTTCAATGCAAGAGCAAACACCGCCATCATCAACAGAGACAGGGCCACCAACAGCCATATCCATCCGTATTCACTCTTTGTCGATTCATCAAGCGAACCAAGAATATAACCCGCGGCGGTGGGTACAGCCAGAGCGCCGATATTTGCAAAAGAAATTAAGACGCCGGTGGCGCTGCCCGTGCGTTCCTCACCGACATCTGCCGACTCCGCACAAACCACGAAGATTAATGGATTGATGGCGCCGAAACTGAGTCCCACCAAGAAAGCGTAAACTGCAGCTGCAACGAGCGAAGAAATCAGGGGAAAAATCAAAAACATCAATCCCAGCAGCCCTCCGAAGACAAAGAAGAAAGGCCTCCTAAGACCCAGCCTATCCGACAGAACCGCTATCAGGAAAGACCCCGCTATGTAACCTATCCAATCCAGCATGAGGACGTAGCCGATGATGGATTCCGGAATTGCCCGGACGGTGACAAGGTAGGGAAAAGAAAAAGTCAACCATACGGCGCGGCCGCCGATGTAGAAGAAAAATATCGCCACCATTACCCAGACGGCCCTGACCTTCAATACCTCCTTCAGGCCTGAAGAAATCCGGGTTTTTTCAGGCGAAGCTCCGTTCAGCGCCTCTTCGGTGAAGTAGGTGGGATTTTCCTTGGCGCCCAACCACCAGAGCCCTGCGGCGACTACCCCCCAAATTCCCAGGAGCGCAAAACAGCTTCGCCAGTCTGAACCAAAGAGGGGTTGAGCAAAAGCCACGCCGACCGCCGAGCCGACTCCGTAGCCGGAGAAGACCACGCCCATGGCGGTTCCCACCTCCTCAAGGGGAAACCATAACCTTATGACCCTTGGAATACTGGTGAAGAAGATTACCCATCCTACTGAGGCAATGATGGATACCAGCATGAGAGCGGGAAAAGTGTTGGTGAAACCGCGAAGCAGAGCGAAGGGACCCAGGAAAAGGAGCCCGACCCCCGCATATTTCTTTATGTTGAACCTGTCCGCAAACATGCCGAAAGGGATGGAGAGGGCTATGCTCATAACAAAAGCTATATTGACCCAGATGGCTACCTGCGCGGCGGA
>CAYVLI010000060.1:0-6579 GCA_964452105.1 uncultured Nitrospinota bacterium | reverse complement strand
ACGTCCGAATGAATGGCCTGCTTCCCCGCCGGAGAGGCGCACCCCATTCCCAGGTTTTTCAGGGCTCCACCGTATCCGAACAGGGCATGTCCCTTGAAATGTGAGAGAACTATCAGCGCATCTGCGTTATAAATACCGCCGGCTATCTTGACCTCTGCGAAATGTTCTCCCCCGATGCGCACAGCCTCATAGTCCGTTCCTCTCAAACCATCTGCGATGAGCACCGGCGCACCTGCGGTTGCATAGGTGAACCCGTGACGCACCGCCGCTCCCAGATGGTCCACCGCGTTTTTGCGCTGGCCCAGGTAGAGGGTATTCGTATCCGTTAGGAAAGGTTTGCCGCCGCACTCCACTACTTCTTCTACGATCGCCCTGGCATAGAGAGGCGACAGAAAACCGACGTTCCCCGGCTCTCCAAAGTGCATTTTCAGCGCAATGAGCCGCCCTTCCTCTATGAAATCAGGAAACCCTGCGGCCCTGAATAGACGGACCACCTTCGATGGCAGGCTCCGGCCGTAACCCGTCTTAGCATCTGCATAGTAAACTTCTGATGCCATAAACTTCAATCAACCTTTTCCCCGACGGTACATACACCAGCGAGGCCTGAAATCACGATTATAAGTATCGGATAACCAGAATTGCCCATAGGATAACTATTTTGAGGCTTTTTTCACAAGCCTAAAAGTGGACATACTTGCTATGCTGCACTTTTATCAAGCGATTATTTGCCACAGAAAGAAGATATCTCCCGACTACGACGGGAGGAATTATGCGAAGGTATGGTGGAAAATATTATTGGACGGCCCGGTGCACTGAAATTGTTATTCAAGCAGACTGATATAAATTTTAGACATCGCTCTCCGCCCCGAGGGGGGGAATTCATTGCGGCGCTGCTCCCTGCTTAATGTATCAAGGGGAATTCAGGGGAAAGGAATTCCCTCGCAGGTCACAGCCTCTAATGCTTATAAAAATAAGCCTATTGTCTCCGATGCGCAATCGAGCACATTAATAAGCACTTTGCGTGAAGCGGAAACGATTGAGTCGAACAACAGACAGTGCAGTTTTAATTTTTTATCTGATCGCCTGTTTGTACGCCTGCCCCGGCTTCATGAGGAGAAACTCCGGACCCTCCTCCAGCTTGATTTTCTTGAAAAATTCACAGTTCATGCATGAAATCTGCTTCTCTGCGAAAGTACCCTGAATTTTTCCGCCGCAAAAGGTACCCGAAACGGCCCAGCAAATCCTGCCTCCATTCTTACCCTCATTCAATCCATTCGAAATTACATCCGCTGCTGCAGGGCATACTCCAAGGTCTATTACCTTAACCCCGCTTGGCTCTCTGCCACACTTCTTGACTTCCCAGCAGTTCTGCTTAAACATGTAACTTCCTCCCTCTGTTTCTATAAAGAGGTGAGCGCTGAAAAAGCGCTATCTCATGCCTATCTGTTAATAGGCGGGACTTCCAGCCGTATATTAGGAGCGGTGCGGCAAGATGCCGCCTCTGTTAACTATGAGTTCTTCAGCGCTCAAATAATGTAGAATCAAAATACCCGACTCCCTCTATCCCGGTCTTTCCCGGCCCGCAAGAGTCGCGCCGATGAACAAATGAGCGCTCGGTACCCGCATACAGTCAGTATCGGCAGGTTTGAAAAATAGATCAAGCATTGTTTAAAATATCATTCGCATTAATGAAACCCCTCTCATGAGTATAAAAGGAAGGAAGTATATACAAGGGTATGAGAGTAGTGTTGACATCGGGTTCATAGCATTGTAGATTGAGCGCAGGAGGAACTATGAAGGAATGAATTTTCTTAAAGACTATATCAGGTACGTTCGACAGTACCGAGAGGGGTTTTTAAGCTCCAAGATGCTGCCGGAAGAGACGTTTATCTGCCCCAATTGCGGCAAAGCAAAACCTTTCGGCGCAGATGATGCGGTGGGATATTACAACGAAGCCCGTGGCTGCATCATAGTCTGTAACGACTGCCTTCTTGAATTCGAATCACGCTTTTAAGAATTACGCTACCCCGTTTAACAAATCCCGCCTTCTACGGTAGTCTCTGTAAGTTATGCCTATCGTGAATGCCATGCCTGCCTTTGCTCCGCTCTTCCCATTCCAGAGATGTGCGCTGCAGAGCTGTGCTCTTATGACGTTTCTACCACTCCAATCAACTCATGGTTCCTGCGCCGGCAGACATTGAAAAACAGGGCGGAATGGCACAAATTAATATAAAATGAGCACTGGAAAAATGCTACTTCATGCAGATTTGTTAATAGACTGAGCTTCCAGCTTAGCATCGGGAGCCGTGCAGCAAGATGCCGCCCCCATCGGCTATGAGCTTTACAGTGCTCACATAAAGCTACTTTTGTGTGTTATGCTATTGCATTCGACCAGAGAGCGAAAAATTAACCGGGAAACCATTTCGAATGAGATTCATAACTGAAAGCGTGTTTATTGCAATCGTCTTCTTCGTTTTGCTGCCATTGGCCGTGGGATTGACATGCGGGTTTCTAAGCGCATGGGTTGCAGGTCGGAAGCTCCGGAGGAGGAAGATATGGTTCCTGATAGGATTCTTCTTTCCTGTAGCGGGGTTGGTGACGGCGTTGGTCATTCCCTCCCTCCGAGAACCTTATGCTCTCAGAATAAGAAGACTGCGAAAAGCGATTGAAGCAGATATCAAAGACGGAGACAGGGGTTTCAAGCAACGCACAATGGGTCTTCTGAAAAGAGTGAAAGAATTGGACGAGGCCGCCAATCAAATACAAGGACGTTTGCATCAAGTGGAAACATACCTGGGAGAACCCGATCCTTACTGTGCTGCCGGCAGGCGGAGCCGTCCTTTGTTTACCAGAGCGAGAAGGCGCGAACGGGCAGGCGGGCTCCGTGCGGAGACGGAAGTTATGGAGGAAGAACTAATCACCAGAAGGCGACTCGAGGAGAAAGCAGAGAAATTCAGGGTTCAATTGAAAAATACAGCGACGCTGATGGAAAGGATGGGCCACAGGATAAAACGCCTGAGCTTTGGAGCCGAAGACACGGCCCCAACGGATAAAGAGCTGCAAGAAATAATCGAGGAAATCGAGGTGGAAGTAGAGGCGTTGGAAGAACTTCATGACAAGACGTAACTTCTATCCATATTTATCTTTGAGTTCCTGGATTCCTTTCATTATTTCCTGGCTGATGTCCAGGTATATGCCCCTGTACTTCTGCGAGGAATAGTAACTCTCCAAATAGAGCGGCTTCCCGTAATAAACCTTTATGGGTCTGAAACGAAAAGTCCTGGCGTGTTTGGGATAAACCTTATCCGTTCCCTTTATGTACACTGGAACGACCGGCGCCTTTGACATATAGGCCAGCATCCCGATCCCGGGACGCGGCTCAAGCAACTTCTGGCCATCGCCGCGGGTCCCTTCCGGGAACATGAGCACGATTTTACCGTCCTTAAGAAAACGTAGCGCTGTGCGCAGCGCCTGCCGATCCATAATTTCTCTGGATATGGGGAAACTCTGTACGCTGCGCAGCCACCAGCCGAAGAAGGACCGTTCGAAGAGCTCCCTCTTGGCGGCGTAATTGACTTTACGCCAGAGCGCAGTGCCGATTATGGCGGGATCGAAATAGCTTACATGATTGGGGGCCAGGATCACCGGCCCTTTACGAGGAACATTCTTTCGCCCATAGGCTCTCATCCAGAAAAATATGGATGCAACGATAAAGAATAGAGCGTGGAAAAAATGATATAGCAAATTTTTTACTCCGTCTTTTTCCCTGAAATATACAGATGAACGCTGAGGATAGGGCGCTCCTTCCTGCATGCAATCGCTTCAAAATAGACATGCCATCGAGGCTTCCGAGCTGAGCCATTTAATTTTATATACCATTTATTGGTAGGATTGGAAGTGGAAAAATCTTTCGGCGCCATCCCCTCCCCGAAAGTACCGGAAGAAAAGAAAGTTTTATGAATCCCGCCTCCTGATAAATAAATCTCCAGGGTTTTCTAATTTTACCTTGACATAAGGTATCTGTATAGCTTATATGTTATCAACCATTGCAAGATGAAAGGGGTATCCTATATATTTCGCGCCTGAATTTAAGCAAGCTGGTGGATTCAGGCTGCGAATGAAGCAGTTAAACGGGAAAGATATTTAAAAAATAAGATTTTTATACGGCTTTTTTGAGGCCTGAGGGCTTATTTTTTTGCTCTCTCATAATGGCTATAAAGGGCTGCCAGAAAGAGGTTACACGGAATCAGCACGGGCTGAACGACCAGGTCGCACGAGGTAAGGGAGAACATGAGCTAATGGAAGATGTCATTCAGGCAATCACAAATGGAGTTGCCACCGGCAGCATTTACGCTTTGTGCGCACTGGCTTTCGTCATCATATTCAAGGCCACGGACGTAATAAACTTCGCTCAGGGCGATATGATGATGATAAGCGCTTTCATAAGTTTTTCCCTATTTAAGGTAATGCCTACCTGGGCTGCAGTCATCCTGACCATGTTAATCTCGGCTGGTTATGGTTACGGCTTGGAGCGCGGGGTGATCCGGCCCATCATGGACCAACCGGTATTCACCATAGTCATCGCCACCTTAGGGGTATCCTCAGTACTTCAGGGTGCGGCGGGGTTGATATGGACTTTCGACGTGGTGGTTTACCCCCCGCTGTTCTCTCTGGAGGCTTTTAAAATAGGCAACATAGCGTTCACACCATTGAGCCTCTGGATAATCGCCATTTCGATGATGATAGTGGCGGCGCTCACCTTATATTTCAAATACACCAAACTGGGCACTGCTATGCGGGCCGTGGCTCAGAACAGAACTGCAGCCTCCCTCATGGGCATCGGGGTGAAAAACGTTTTCAGCCTGACCTTCGTCATCAGTACAGTCATCGGAGCCGCCGCCGGCATCCTTGCCGCTCCTATCCTTTACCTGTGGCCGGCTATGGGCTTTGTCTTGATAAAATCTTTCGCCGCAGCCATTCTGGGCGGTTTCGGGAGCATCCCCGGAGCCATCGTAGGCGGCATGCTCCTCGGCGCCATGGAAAACCTGGCAGTGCTTTATCTGCCCGCGCAGTTCAAGCACATTTTCGCCTATATAATTCTCCTGGCCGTTCTGGTTGTTAAGCCGAGCGGCATTTTCGGAGTGTTTATTAAAAAGGTTTAGCTCTTACAACAAATCAAGGATGCGAGGGAAAGACACTCATGGAGAGACTGATAACCAAGAAATCATTGATATGGATGTTACCTATTATTATCGCTTTGCTGGTGATTCCCGCGCTTCCTTTTGTCCTGGATTATTACGTGTTCGTGCTATCGCTTATAGGGGTGTACAGCATCGTCGCCATCGGATTTAATTTGATGAGCGGGTACACCGGACTGATATCCATAGGCCACGCCGGTTTCTTCGCCATCGGCGCTTATACTTCTTCTATTTTGGTATCGAGGGGGTTAGTTCCTTTCGTCGGCGCTTTGCCGATAGCCGCATTTTTTACCGGGTTGATCGGCTTCCTGCTGGCATTACCATGTCTCAGGCTCTTCGGACTGTACATAGCCATGGCCACCCTGGCATTCGGTTTTATCATCGAAGAGGTAGTGCTCCAGCTAAACGCCATCACCGGTGGCCACCAGGGATTGAGCGTGCCCGTCGCAGTCATAGGTGGTTTCAAATCGGGCATAGTCATGGACAGCGATAAAAAAATCTACTACTTCATCCTGGCCATGACCCTTGTGTTCATATTCCTTGCCGTAAACATCGTGCGCACCAAGTTCGGGCGGGCTTTCGTGGCCATACGTGAGAGCGAGATAGCCGCTTCCGCCATGGGAATAGACCTCACCAAATACAAGACGATGTCTTTCACCATAAGCGCTTTCTACACAGGTCTCGCAGGCGCACTTTATGCGAACCTCTTGCATTATATCGCGCCCAACGCCTTTAACATCTTCCTCTCGTTGCAGTTTCTGGTCATGATAGTAGTAGGAGGGTTCGCCAGCATTGCAGGCTCTATCCTGGGGGCCATCTTTTTGACCGCTACGCCGGAATTTATGTCTTCCCTCCAGGAATGGCAGATAATAGTATTCGGACTCATACTGTTGCTGTTCATCCTCTTCGTGCCCACTGGAGTGGCTGGTCTTATCACTAAATTCAGATACCGCAGAGCTTTAAAATCAATGGAAGCCAGAGAACACACTTAGCAAGAAGCATAGTTTAAACAGGGAGGTAAGCATAACGCCAGGCTATTAATATCAAAGCTCTTATCTAGAGTGGCAGAGGGACGGGCCCTATGAAGCCACGGCAACCGGGTGAATATTGTTTCCCTCGCTCAGGTGCCAATTCCCGCAAGAAGGCCGAAGAAGCCCGGAAGGGCTGGGGCTTCTTGAGAGATAAGAAAGGGAAATAACCTCTTCTTATAGCTTAAGAAGGGGTTTTTTTATGGTATGGATTAATCTTGTACGGGAAGCTAAATATCTCGATAAGAGCTAATCCATAAAGGAAAGGTAAGCTTCGAAGCTGCAATTTGCTTCTTGCTTGAGAATTTAGATAAATATTAGGAGATTAAGAATGGATAAAATGAAAGGGCTTA
>CAYVLI010000059.1:6333-10592 GCA_964452105.1 uncultured Nitrospinota bacterium | reverse complement strand
GGTTAATACTGCCGAGGCCTCGCTCTTATCCAGCAGCCTGAGGTGTTTCTTGTCTGCCGCAAAGGTAATCTGACCCGGCCTTGCATCTTCGATTCCGGATACACCGGTAATCTCAAGGCACGGGTTTCCCTCTAATCTTCCTCCCACGATTTCTGCTATTTTTGAGAGTGTTATTTTCATCTGATATGGATTATGGTCTCATTCCGGGCTTGAATATCTTACTTTTGCTTGGCGTCGTAAGCTTTGATGACTTCATCTGTGAGGTCGATGGCGTCTGATGCGTATATTATTCCCTGTTCTCTGGCGAATATTATTGTGAAGTTTTTTTCCTTGCCCAGCTCCTGCACCACTGAGACCAGATCGGCGAGAATTTTTTCTTCCATTTCTCTCTTTTTACGCTCCCAGTCCTGTACTGCATCTGTCCTGAACCTTTTGTACTCCTTCATCTTCTTTCTGAACTCTTCCTGTTTCGCTTTAAGTGATTCCTCGGTGAGCACAGACACCTGCTTGGCCGCTTGCTCCTGCATCTTTTTGAGCTCAGCTTCTTTTTGTTGGATGTCTTTCAGGACGGCGTCTCGTTCTTTCTTGAGGGTTTCCGCAGCGCGTTTTCCCATTTGAGACGCCATCAATGCTTTCTGTAGATTTACATATCCGAGCTTTATGCTGGAGTCTCCGATGGCCTTCAAAGGAAAAGAGGTGATGATGAAGACGGCGGCCAATGACAGCATTATGCAATTCAATTTGTAAATTGGCTTCATTTTATCTCCTGAACGAAAGATTACAGGGTATGTTTGAAATGAATGTCCCGGCAGAAGCTACCGTATAATAGCCTAAAAGAACCTTTATTTCTAATGTTTTTTATGGGCGGGATTATTAATCAGAAGCTCCTTCCGAAATCGAAGTGTATTTCGCTGCTCTTTTCTCCTGCTCTTCTGTCGAGTTTGTATCCCACAAAAACCGAAACGGGCCCGAAAGGCGTGTTGGCTCTGAAACCAGGACCCACTGAGTACCTGAGGTCTGAGATGTTGAAAGCATTTCCTTTGAGAAAGACGTTCCCGGCATCGAAGAAGAATACTACCTGAAGCATGCTAGCCAGCGGGAAGGAAAGCTCCGTGCTGAACAGGAGAGAGCTGGAGCCGCCCAGAGGGAATCCGAACTCATCTTTCGGGCCGACGTCCCGGAAGTTGAATCCCCTGAGGGTGCTTCCTCCTCCCAGGAAGAACCTTTCGAATATAGGTAATTCATCGCCTCCGAACCCTGTCGCATATCCCAGCACGTTCCTTAACATCAGGGTCGGAGCCTTCTTAAGGGGCAGGATGGATTTTGGTACGGGATGATAATATCTTGTCTCTGCGATGGTTCTGTAGTAATCTACATCGCTCCCCATGAATCGCGTGGAAATTTTATTTTTTAAGTTCCATCGCAGTCCTTTCGAGGGATTCAGGGGATTGTTCAGGGTGCTGTAAGCGATGGAGGGGAGCAGAGCGCTGGTAACAAAAGTGCCCTCTTGTACCCTGAGAGCGCGTCTGGCTTCATCGGTCAATTTTACGCCGGTGATGTCGTTGTTTTCGTAGGTGTATCCCAGGGCCACAGAGAGATTTTCTCTTAACGGATAGCCCAGGACCAAAGCTCCGCTAAGGGTGTCTATATTAAAGGTGTCGAAATCTTCGAAGCGGTTCACATACTCGATGCTGGTTGACAGCTTGGTATCCAGGAAGTGCGGCTCGGTAAAACGCAGGGTCAAATCGTTCCTCTCAGCCCCAAGGGTTCCTTCTCCCGAGAGGAACCAGCCTCTGCCGAAAAGGTTCCTCTGAGATATGCGCAGCACTGCGAAAATGCCTTGCTGGGAGCTGAATCCGCCTCCACCGGAGAAAGTGCCGGTCTGTTTCTCTTTTATCTGAATTTCCATGTCCACAAGGTTCTCATCAGGGCGCTTCTTTGATGCTATCTTCGTTTCGCTGAAGTAATTCAGGTGTTGAAGTCTGGTTCTGGTTTTATTAATGAGAGAACTGTCGTACAGTTCGCCTTCCTTGATTGCGGCTTCCCTGCGAATGACCTTATCTCTGGTTCGCTCGTTGCCTGTGATATCAAGTTGCCCGAACTTGACTTTTGCACCCTTTTCGATGGTCAGGCTGATATCAGCCAAATTTTCCTCGGGTCTGTTCTCCTCCACCGGGTCAACATTGGCGAAGGCGTAGCCCCTTTTGGTGTAGTATTCGGTCAGCTTGCGCACACTATCTGGGACGGCCAGTCCGTCAAAAATATCCCCTTCACGAATACCGAAAGCCTCTTTGAGTTCATCTATGGGGAATTCATCGTCGGTTAATATATTGACCTTCCCTACCTTGTACTGATGGCCCTCATGAATGGAAATGGATATTAGTATCCCATCTTTTTCCCTATTCAGCTTGATGGATGGGTCTTTCACTTCTGTTTCTATGAAACCGTTTTTGGCGTATAAGCCGGCGATTCGGCGGGTGTCCGTCTCCAGTTTGCTCTTGACCAGTTTTCCGGATTTACCTAAGGAAGTGATGGTCCTCCACAAGGAGACTTCTTTGGTTTCCATCACTTTCTTTATCTGCCTTTCACTCAGGTGAGCATTGCCCTGAAACTTGATATCTTTTATCTTGTATTTTTCGCCTTCGTTTATTTTAAAGTTTACAGCCACCCTTCGTTCTTCAAGCTCTTTCACCGTATAGTTTATCCTGGCGAAATAGTAGCCTTTTTCTTCGTAAAGTGATTTAATCTTTTCGATGCTGGCGAGTATCTGCTTTGTATTGATTATCGTATTGGTCTTGATGGTAAGTACCTTGTAAATGTCTTCCTGAGATAATTTTTTAGTTCCTTGAACCGTTATCTTCTGTATGGAAGGCTTCTCCTTCAGGATGAAAGCAACTTTTAGCTTGCCTTCGAATTCTTCCACGTCCGCTGTGATATCGTCAAAGAAGCCGAGGGAGTAGAGTTTTTTAATATCTTCACGGATAGCGCTCATTGAAAAGCGGTCACCTTTTTTGGTTTTTAGATAGTATCTGATGGTTGATTCTTCAACTACTTTATTCCCGGTAATCTCAACGGAGTGTATGAATGGAGAAGGCTTGGTCTGGGGGTAGGTTTCGTTAAGGGGGAAGAATACTATACAAAGAAAAGATATAACAAGCGGTAAGAACTTGAGACTCGCGCCGCTTACAAATTTGGACTTGTCACAATTTTGTGTATTCAACTCCCGATCTCGCTTGTTCCCTTGTCTTCTATATCGGCTCAGTGGGGCGAATTTCAATATTAAGCCGGAGGGACCCGGCGAGACCCCTCCGGCATATGCTTTGAAGGTTACGTTCTATGTTTTCAGACCAACACATCTGAAGGGAGGGTCTCCTTCTCTTCGAAGGCTATCCTTCCTCCATCCATTTTGACCAGTATTGTGTTTCCTTCCTTGAAGTTACCTCTCAAGATTTCTTCGGAGAGAGGGTCTTCTACATATTTTCTGATGGTGCGCTTCAGCGGTCTGGCGCCGTATGCCTGGTCGAAGCCCTTGTTAGCAAGCCATTCTTTGGCTTCCTGTTCGACTTCCAGGGTCAGCTCTTTCTCTGCGACCTGCGTCTTGAGGTTGTTCAGGAGGATTTCGACGATAAGGATTATGTGTTCCTTGTTGAGTGGATGGAAGATTACCGTCTCATCGATCCTGTTCAAGAACTCGGGATTGAAGGTGCGCTTAAGCTCGGTCTTGATGCCGTCGCTTATCTTGTCCATCATGGTGCGCTCGTCTGCGGGTTGGAAGCCGAGCGCGGTACTTTTTTCTATGGCTCTGGCGCTGAGGTTAGAGGTCATTATGATGACCGTATTTTTAAAATCAACCTTACGGCCGAAACTGTCCGTAAGTTGACCGTCATCCATCACCTGCAGCAGGACGTGGAATATGTCGGGATGAGCCTTTTCGATCTCATCCAGGAGCACAACTGAATAGGGTTTGCGTCTTACCTGCTCGGTAAGCTGTCCGCCTTCATCATAGCCCACGTAGCCGGGAGGCGCTCCGGTGAGCCGGGATACGTTGAACTTCTCCATATACTCTGACATGTCCACGCGTATCAGGGAGTTCTCATCTCCGAAGAGAAACTCTGCCAGAGCCCTTGCCAGCTCGGTCTTACCCACTCCGGTCGGCCCGAGGAAGATGAATGTGCCGGTGGGGCGCTGGGGGTCTTTAATGCCCGCCCTGGCTCTGCGCACCGCTTTGGACACGACGGTAATGGCTTCATCCTGTCCCA
>CAYVLI010000059.1:0-6233 GCA_964452105.1 uncultured Nitrospinota bacterium | reverse complement strand
GCCCTGGCTCTGCGCACCGCTTTGGACACGACGGTAATGGCTTCATCCTGTCCCACAACCCTCCTGTGGAGCTCTTCTTCCATTTTGAGCAGGCGGTTGGATTCACTATCTTCGACCTTGGCCAGGGGGATACCTGTCATCTTGGAGACGACGTAAGCAATGTCCTCTTCGGTGACCACCGGCTCGGAGTCGTCCTGATCGTTCTCCCACTCTTTCTTGAGCAGTTCAAGCTTGCGCGAGAGGCTCTCTTCTTTATCCCTCAGGTCGACCGCCTTCTCAAATTCCTGCCGCTCTATGCAGTGCTTTTTCTCCCGGATTGTCTCCTCGATTTCGCGCTGCAGGTCCCGAAGCTCCGGTGGCAGGGTAACTTTCTTCAAGCGTACTCTGGAGCCTGCTTCATCCACAACGTCTATGGCTTTGTCGGGCAGGAAACGGCCCGAGACATATCTGTCTGACAGTCTGACTGCTTCCTCTATGGATTCGTCGGTTATTTTGGCCTTGTGATGGCTCTCATATTTATCCCGCAGCCCTTTTAGTATAGCCACGGTCTCCTCGGCGGTGGGAGGATTCACCGTGATGGGTTGGAATCTGCGTTCCAGGGCGCCATGCTTCTCAACGTATTTTCTGTATTCGTCGAGGGTGGTCGCTCCGATTACCTGAACCTCTCCCCTGGAAAGGGCTGGTTTCAGCATGTTCGAGGCGTCCACGGAGCCCTCTGCCGCTCCTGCGCCCACCAGGGTATGCAGTTCATCGATGAAAAGGATTACGTTCGTGGCCGTTTTTATCTCTTTCATTATGGTTTTGAGCCGGGCCTCGAATTGTCCACGATACTTGGTGCCTGCGACCAATGCTCCCAGGTCGAGATTTATCACCCGCTTCCCGTACAGAATCTGAGGTACGTCCTTGTCTACGATGCGCTGGGCCAGCCCTTCCACAATTGCGGTCTTTCCCACACCGGGTTCGCCGATGAGCACGGGGTTGTTCTTGGTGCGGCGCGAAAGTATCTGTATCACTCGTTCTATCTCGTTATTGCGCCCTATTACGGGATCGAGTTTGTCCTCGGCGCCGAGTAGGGTGAGGTCGCGTCCGAACTCGTCCAGGGCGGGGGTCTTCTCTTTACCCTTTTCCTGTGTGTCGGGTTCCTGAAGGAGCTTCAGCGTCTGTTCTCTGGTTTCTACCAGGCGGACGCCGAAGCCGCTCAGTACTTTTGAAGCCACCCCTTCTTTTTCCTTGACCAATCCCAGAAGGAGATGCTCCGTGCCGATATAGTTATGTCCCATGAGCTTGGCTTCTTCAACAGAGTACTCCAGGACCTTCTTGGCCTTGGGGGTGAAGGGTATTTCTCCTACTATGAGGGTATTGCTGCTTTTGGGCAGATTATTCTCCAACTCGACCCTGAGCTGTTCCAGGTCTATACCCAGTTTTTGCAAAACTGCTATGGCTATACCGCCTCTGTCTTTGAGTATTCCCAGAAGGATGTGCTCGGTCCCGAGAAACTCATGCTGGTGCCGTTCTGCTTCCTCCCGGGCTAAAATAATGACCCTTCTGGCCCTTTCCGTAAACCTTTTAAACATCGGAGTCTCCTTACACTATATCTGGTTTACCTTGCCGTCCACCAGGTGTAGTATCCTATCCATCTTATCAGCCAGGCTGCTGTTGTGGGTCGCTACCACAAAAGTCTGTCCCCTGGCTGCATTCAGCCTTCTGAGCAATTTATAAATAACTTCTCCTGTCTGGCTATCCAGATTCCCCGTCGGTTCGTCCGCCATCACCACTTTAGGCCTGTTTATCAAAGCCCTGGCGATGGCCACTCTCTGCTGCTCCCCGCCAGACAGTTCTGCCGGCCTGTGATCGAATCTCTCGCTCAACCCGAGTTCGGCGAGCAACTCCCCCGCTTCGGCCGCAGCTTCCTTCATGGGTCTGCCCATTATAAGAGCAGGCATAGCGGCGTTTTCCAGAACGGTGAACTCAGGCAGCAGGTGATACAGTTGAAATATGAATCCTATGTTTCTGTTCCTGAACTTCGATAACTGCCTGTCTGTTAACTTGAAGATGTCTTCGCTCTCAAATAAAACGCTTCCCGTCGTCGGCCTTTCCAGCATACCCAATATGTGCAATAGGGTGCTTTTTCCGACTCCGGACGCTCCTACTATCGCCAGCATCTCTCCGGCGCTTACGTCGAGGTCTATTCCTGCCAGGACTTCCAGAGCGCCTTCACCCGAAGCAAAGGATTTATTAAGGCCCCTCACCTTGATCAAAGGGTTATATTCAGTCAACTTCTTCCCTCTGGTCTATCCTTTTATAATATAATCCCTCCTTCCAGGATGATACCACTATAAACGAAAGGCCTTCCCATTCATTCATAACGCAATGCCTCTGCCGGCTCTATGCTGGCGCCCCTTCTCGAGGGATAAATCGTGGCCAGGAAAGTTAGGGCCACGGCCACCACACAGATGAAAGCGAATCCCCATAAATAATCTATCTTTATTGGAAGTATATCAAGTCCATATACCCCGCTGTCAAGTCTTATAACATGATAGGTCTGCTGAATCTTGCTGACAATCAGTCCGGCAACTGCTCCTATGCCCGTTCCTATCACGCCTATCGTCATTCCCTGTATGGTAAATACTTTAATGATGCTCTTCCTGGTGGCTCCCATTGATTTGAGGACTGCGATGTCTTTACCTTTCCTCATAACCATCATAACCAGTGTGCTCACTATGCTGAAGGCGGCCACCAGCACCATCAGAGCCAGTATAATGAACATGGCTACCTTTTCCCAGCGCAGGGCCGCAAACAGCGCTTTATTTGCCTTTTTCCAATCCTTGGCCCAGTAAGGGAAACCTATCTTGTCAATAATAATCTGCCCTAATTTCCCGGCCCTGAAAATGTCCCGCACCCAGACCTGGATTCCGTCGACTCTTTCTCTCATGCTGAAGAAAGATTGGGCGTTGGATAAGGACATGTAAGCCATGGCGCCGTCGTAGCCGGTTCCGGTGCGAAACAATCCGACTACGGTGAACTTCTTCATTCGAGGTATCACCCCCATGGGAGTAGGCGCTCCCATGGGAGATATTACGGTTAGCTCTTCTCCGGTGGACACGTCCAGGTTCTCGGCCAGGTCCACCCCCAGTACTATGCCTCCCTGCGGCCTCTCTTGTGCGCCGTAGGGGCCCGCACCTTCGTCTTCGCTGAAGTCCTTCATGAACATGAGGTCACCTGCCACGAGCTGCTTTCCCAGGGTATCTTGTACCGCGTCAGGCTCGACACCTTTGATGATGACCCCTGAAACCCTGCTCTTAGAGGATAACATGCCTTGCTTTTCAATGAACGGTCCTACCGACTTAACCCCCTCCAGAGACTTCACCTTTTTTTCCAGGTTACGATAATCCTTGATACCTCCAGGTTCATAGCTGTATATGGCTATATGAGGCGTGGTGCCCAGTATCTGTTCCCGCCAACTCTCTTTGAACCCGCTCATAACCGCCATCACGATTATCAGCGAAGCGACTCCGAGAGCCACTCCTCCGATGGAGAGCCAGGTGGATAAGGATATGAATCCCTGTTTACGGCTCGCCTTCAGGTATCGAAGGCCTATCATGGTTTCGAAGGACATATCCCTTCACCGGTTTCTTATCTGCAGCGCTGTTAGCGATCGCCCGCTTTCCTGGCAGATAAAGCCTTGCCTCGCGCATTCTCAGTTTGTGTTACTCCGGCCGCAACTGGGGAAATAGTATCACTTCCCTGATATTGGAGGAATCCGTTAACAGCATCACCAGCCTGTCTATTCCTATTCCTTCCCCCGCGGTCGGGGGCATGCCGTACTCCAGGGCCCTGACGTAATCGGCGTCCATCATGTGCGCTTCGAGGTCGCCCCGGTTATGCTTGAGCGCCTGTTCCCTGAACCTTTTCTCCTGCTCCTGGGGATCATTCAGCTCGGTGTATGCGTTTACAAGTTCCCAACCCCCGACGTAGAGCTCAAAGCGCTCCACCAGGCAGTTGTCTTCTTCCTTGGTTTTGGACAGGGGTGATAACTGTACAGGATAATCTTTTATGAAAGTCGGTTGCACCAGTTTCGGCTCCACGATTTCGTCGAATAACTGTTCCAGGATTTTGTGGCGTTCTCCTTCGCAGTCGACGTCAATGCTCCTGGCGTATTCTCTAATCTTGTCGTCGTCATTAAGTATATCGGCAGGAACCCCTCCAATCTCAACCAGCGATTGGTAATAAGTGTAACGCGGCCAGGGAGGCGAAAGGTCTATTTTATTTCCCTGGTATTCGAGCGTGGCGCCGCCCAGAATCTCCTCAGCCAGAAACTGAAAGAGCTCTTCGGTAAGGTTCATGAGGTCGTTGTAATCTGCGTAGGCCATGTAAAACTCGAGGAGGGTGAACTCCGGATTGTGCTTTTTCGAGATGCCCTCGTTCCTGAAGGTCTTAGCCACTTCATAGACCCTCTCCAGACCGCCGACCACGAGGCGCTTCAGGTATAATTCCGGGGCTACCCTGAGGTACAGGTCTATGCCCAGCGAGTTGTGATGGGTAATGAAAGGCCTGGCGGCGGCGCCTCCAGGCAGATGCTGCATCATTGGGGTCTCCACCTCCATAAAACCCCGTCCATCCAGGAACTGGCGTATCCTGTTTATTATCAGGGCCCTGGTCCGAAAAACTTCTTTCACTTCAGGGTTAACTATCAAGTCCAGGTATCGCTGGCGGAACCTTGTCTCGACGTCCTTGAGCCCATGCCACTTCTCCGGCAGGGGGCGAAGGGCTTTGCTGAGCAGATATGTTTCCTTTGCTCTTAAGGTCAGTTCGCCCGTCCTGGTCCTGAATAACCGTCCTTTAATTCCCAGGTAATCACCCAGGTCGTAGTCCAGGAACTGTTTATATTTGTCCACTCCCAGGTCGTCTCTGCCTGTGTATATCTGAATGGAGCCGGTGCCGTCCTTAATGTGGCAAAAGGTGGTCTTCCCATGTTTGCGCCGGGACATCATCCTTCCCGCCAGGATAAACTCTTCTTCCACCTTTTCCAGGTCCTCCGCACCGAGGGAACCGTATTTTTCGGTTATTTCCGCGATGCTGTGGGTTACCTTGAACCGGTTGATATAAGGATTAAGGCCCCTGCTTCTGAAATCTGCCAGCTTGGCCTTTCTTATTTGTATCTGCTCCGAGCTCTCTTCTAAGGTTTCGCTCACTTTGTTATATTCCTGATGTTGAAGCTTGAATCGCGTTCATGGTTTTTAATACAATATTAAGTGTACTTCAATTCACAAACATTTGCAAAATTTAGTAGTAATATAAGCTTTGGTCAAGCTTTTTTCGACGCCGGGCCTTCTGTTTTATTGTTTCTGGATTCATAAGCGAAACAGGGCGGTCCGAGGGCCGGGATTGTCTGATTAATTTCTCTTTTCCAGGAGATACGCTTCTATGAACTGGTCCAGTTGTCCGTCCATGACGGCATCGACGTTCCCCTTCTCTATGCCTGTGCGGTGGTCCTTGACTAATTGATAGGGGTGGAAGACGTAAGAGCGTATCTGGCTTCCCCAGGCTATCTCCTTCTTTTCTCCGTGCAATTTCTCCAACTTTGCCTGATGTTTCTCTTCTTCCAGCCTGTAAAGTCTGGATCGGAGCACTTTCATGGCCGAAGCCTTGTTCTTATGTTGCGACCTCTCGTTCTGGCACTGTACTACTATTCCCGTGGGCAGGTGTGTTATGCGAACGGCGGAATCGGTCACGTTGACGTGCTGCCCCCCGTGTCCGCTGGCGCGAAAGGTCTCTATCCTCAGGTCCTTTTCGTCTATTATTACCTCCACGTCGTCTTCCACCTCGGGTATCACGGAAACCGCTGCGAAGGAGGTATGGCGGCGGCGGCTGGCGTCGAAGGGTGAAATGCGCACCAATCTGTGGACTCCGGCTTCGCTTCTGAGATAGCCGTATGCGTATTCTCCCGCGACTTCTAATGTTACGGTTTTGATGCCTGCTTCTTCGCCGGCCTGTATGTCCAGGATACGAGTCTTGAATCCTTTATTTTCGGCCCAGCGCAGATACATGCGCAGCAGCATCTCGGCCCAATCCTGGGATTCAGTTCCCCCTGCGCCCGGGTTGATGGAGAGTATGGCGTTCTTTTTGTCGTTTTCGCCGCTCAGAGTCAGCTTAAGATTGAAATCCTCCAGGTTTTTTTCTCGGCCAATTCGTGAAAGATCGGCCCGGTTTGCGTTTTCCCCTCGCCCGCCGCC
>CAYVLI010000058.1:9819-10875 GCA_964452105.1 uncultured Nitrospinota bacterium | reverse complement strand
ATATTATATCAGATCATGGATTTGGTTGCCCCTCCGTCAACATTGATGCAGGCGCCGGTTATGTAGCTTGCCCGCTCGGATGCCAGGAACACCACCATGTCGGCCACTTCCTCCGCCTCCCCGTAACGCCCCAGCACGCACCACTGCCTGGCCAGCTTGTCTATCTCTTCCTGCCAGGTGGTACCCCGTTTCCTGGCCAGGCCTTTGGCCGCCTCTATCCAGGCAGGCGTAACTATTCCCCCTGGCGAGACGGAATTGACCAGAATATTGTCCTGCGCCAGCTCGTTGGACAGCGATTTGCTCAGGGAGAGTATTCCCGCCTTGGCAACGTTATAAATAGGTGTTACTCCCGGCTGATGGCCCCACACCGAGGCGATGTTGATTATCCTGCCCCATTTCCTCTCCTGCATACCCGGAACCACGCCTCGGCAGAATCGTACGATGCTGTACAGGTTAAGCTCCATGCCATGCTGCCAGTCTTCATCGCTCGTATCGAAAAACCTGCCCCGCACCATGCCGCCGGCGTTGTTCACCTGAATATCCACACGTCCGTACCTGTCCAGGGTCTGCTTCACCATGTCGTCGATGTCTTCACCACTGGTCACGTCACACGTGACCGCCAGCACATCGACGCCCATGCCTTCGAGCTCCGATGCGAGCTTCCTCAGCTTCTCTTCTCCCCGGGCGCAGATAGCCAGCCTGACACCCTCCTGCGCAAACCCCCGGGCGATGCTCTCCCCTATGCCGTAGCTGGCGCCGGTCACCAGGGCCACCTTGCCCCGTAGCTTCATATCCATCAATCAAGCCTCCTGCAATCGTGATAACCTGAACTTCCGTTTTCTAAATACGACGGCAAATAATCCTACAGGCTGCGCGCAGCCAGGGCGCCCCTTCTTACATAGTCGTACACGCTGCGCTGGGAATGGCAATATTCCAGGGGAACTGTTTCATAGCCCGCTTGTTTGATTTGCTGCGCCAGGTCTTCTTCAAGCTCCATGCCCAGAGCCAGGACTACGTGGTCCGCCTCCGCTCTGACCTCTTTACCATCTTTATCCT
>CAYVLI010000058.1:5485-9719 GCA_964452105.1 uncultured Nitrospinota bacterium | reverse complement strand
AGAGCCAGGACTACGTGGTCCGCCTCCGCTCTGACCTCTTTACCATCTTTATCCTGAAAGGTAACTCCCATTTCATCGATGGCCGTCGCTTTGCCGCTGAAATACATGCTGACATTAAATGAGCTCAATCTCTGCATCAGAATCTTCCTGCTTATCTGCTCCACCTCGAAAGCCGGGCCCCGTCTCTCTTCGATGATGGTAATCTCCGCACCTTTTTTGCCGAGCTGGATGGCAGTTTGCACGCCTAAATTACCGCCTCCTATTATGACCACATTGCCTGATATATCCACTTTCCTTGAGAGGATATCGACGGCTTGCACTACATTTTTCCCCTGTGTCCCCGGTATATCCGGCGCTGCGGGTTTTACGGGATTTTCCACCATCACCACATCCGGCGATAACCGGCTCACCATGTCCAGATTGACCCGGCCTATATTTTCCACTTCCACGCCCGCGGCGTTTATGGCTTTCATCTTCTCATTCACGAAAGCATGAATGAGCCAGGACCAGTAGCCTCCGGGCTGCCCTTCGGTCTGCCATAAAACCGTCCGATGCCCTCGAGCCCCGGCCACCCGGGCGGCTTCCAGCGCGGAAGGCCCCTCCCCTATCACCAGCACCTTGCGGGCATTGGCTGCCTTCTCTTCGGCCTCCGGTTCCAATTCGTATCCGGCGCAAGGGTTCTGAATGCAATGAATGGGGATGCGCAGGAAGACCAGGTCCATGCAGGTGTTGCAGGCGATGCACTTTACGATATCTTCCCGCTTCCCTTCCCTGGCCTTGAGGGGGTAGTCGGGGTCGGCCAGGAGCGGACGCCCCAGGGCGATTATATCCGCATTGTTCTCATCCAGTATTGTCTCGGCCAGGCGGGGATCGTTTATCCTGCCTACGGTTATCACGGGCACATCGACGCCCCGCTTCACTTCCGTGGCGTACTGGACTATGCAGCCCGGCTTCATGAAGGCCGGCTGGGAGGTATATTCCGAGGTGCCGTAGTAGCCTGCGGAGACGTCTATGCAGTCCACTCCCGCCTCCTGGAGCAGCTTTGCTATCGTCCGGGCGTCATCCGGAGTGATGCCGCCCTCTTCAATCTCGCTGCCGGAGATGCGGAAGAGCATGGGATAATCCGGCCCCAGCTTCTGTCTGGCCAGCTTCACGATATCCACCCCGAACCTGGCGCGCTTGTTCACATCTCCGCCATACTCATCCGTGCGCTTGTTGGAGAGCGGTGAAAAAAACTGGCAGATGAGATAACCGTGTGCGCCGTGAAACTCCACGCCGTCGAAACCTGCGTCGCGTGTCCGCCGCGCGGTCTCGGCATAGCACTCTATCAACTCCTTTACCTCCGCAACTGTAAGCTCCCTGGGCATATCGGCGAAACTTGCCCAGGGCACCGGTGACGGACCTACCGTGGGGAACCCGCTGACCTTCGAATCCGCCTGTCTGCCCGGATGATGCACCTGAAGGACGGCCTTACAGTCGTGTTTCTTTATGGCCTCCGCGATGCGGGTCATGCCCGGTATGAAGCTATCGTCATACAGAGCCAGCTCCCGGTCACAAATTGCCCCCTCTGGATGCACGGCAGCTATCTCCACGATGATCATGGCCGCTCCTCCCCTGGCGCGCCGCTCGTAATAGGCCACTATCTCATCGCTCGCTTCACCGCCAGATGCGGCCATGCAGGTGAACATGGGGGCCATTATAAACCTGTTCTTGAGTTCCATGCTCCCGATCTTTACAGGTTCCCATAATTTACTCATTTTTGCGTTTCCCCTCTAATTTTATGAAGGAAACTTTCTGGAAAAAGTTCCCTTAAACTCCTTCCAAAAACTTCTGCCCATACAAGGTAGAAGAAACATTTATAGACTATTATCGTCCATGAAGCGCCTGAAGACCGGACCTGAAAGCCTTGAGGTTTTTCTCCGCAGTTCCTGCGGGTGAAAAATGCTCGACGATGTTTTCCAGCGTCTCCAGCTTCACAGGGAGGACATCTGTCGCGTAGGCCGCCCCCAGCATGACCATGTTGGCGGCCACCCTGCGGCCGACCTCCTCGTGTGCTATCTCCGAGGCCTCAACGGCCTCCACCCTATCCACTCCCAGGCTCCGGAAATGGCCCTTGATCTCGTCAACAGACGGGTACTTGTATCCGGAAGCTTCGGCAAGCTGTATGGGCAGCACTCGTGTGTCTATGGCCCTGTCGTTCATCAGAACCATGCCGCCCTCGCGTGCATATATAGACCCCACCTTCAGACACTCGAAGGGCTCGAACCCTATAATCAGGTCTGCTTCTCCTTCGGAAATAGTGGCGGACTGAATACCATCACCGGTTCTCAAGAAGCTGTAGCTCATGGTGTATCGATGGCTTACCGGGGGGACATCCGCGACCAGCACCTTGTTCCCGTCGGCCAGCAGAGCCGTTGAGAGCATACGCGTGGCCATAACGACACCTTGTCCCGTGAGGCCGACTATTACTATGTTAAGCTCTCCCGCCATTATTTCTCCCCCCTGAATTGAGCTATGGCTTCGTGCTCACATTTACTGATGCACACCTGACAGCCGACGCAGACCGCCCAGTCTATCTCCGGAGACCTTATGCCCAGCTTCTGGTTTTCCCTGCCCATAATGGCCACGCAGCCGAAATCATCCAGGCACACGTTGCATTCTCCGGCGCTCCAGGACTTGCACTTCTCTCTGTCGATGGTGGGAAGATTCGTATCCAGTTTGGCGTCGCTGCCCCCCTTCTGTCTCTGTGCTATAACGGCGCATGTCCTCCGGGAGACTACCACACGCACCCCTTTTTCGGTGAGCACCCTTTTCATCACCTCAAAGGTGGACTTGTAGTCGTAGGGGTCCGTCACCTCGAGGCAATCCACCTGAATGGCCTTAACTATGTCCACGATGTCCAGAGTCTTGGTCTGCTCGTTCGTGGCAGTGATACCGAAAGCGGCCGGGTGCGGTTGGTGACCTGTCATGCCGGTGGTGCGGTTATCCAGTATCAGCATGAACAGATCGGCACGGTTGTAAACGGCATTGATTAGCCCGGGGATTCCGGCATGGAGGAAAGCGCTGTCTCCTATGACCTGTACCACGGGGTCTTTCAATCCGGCATAGTAGTTACCGCTGGCAATACCGCCTCCAGCTCCCATGCTAATGGAGCCGCTGTTCTGACCGTCGAGCAGACGGGATAAGGAGAGTCCGCTGCACCCGTCGTCGCCGTACACATGGAGGTCGTCGTAAACTTCGAGCTCCTTGGCCGCCATCTTCAGTGCGAAAATGGCCGCAAACTCAGGACAGCCCGGACAGGGCCGGGCTATGGCTTCCGCTTTCAAATCCAGCCTGAGCTTTTTGCCCTTTTCTATTCGCTCCCGGCTTGCACCGGGTTGAAAGTCTTTTCCCAGGATGCCCGCCAGGGTCTCTCCTATTATGTTTCTACCCACCTCTCCCGAATAGGGGATATGCCCGGTCAACTTCCCCAGCACGGTTGCGTGGTTCTCCATATCCGCCGAAATGGAGCGCACCTGCTCCTCTATGACCGGGTCTATCTCCTCCACCACCAGGATGATTTCGGCCTCTGTCAGCAGTTTTTCCACTTTGTTCCTTGGCAGCGGGTAGGTTATTCCCAGTTTGAGGACGGAGACCTCATTGCCTGCACCCAGTATTTCGAGCGCCTCCACAAGCGGAGGGTAAGTCATGGCGGCGGCTATAACGCCCAGCTTAGCTCCCTGGTTCATCTTCAGGACGTTCAGCGGGCTCTCTTCCACCGCTTCCTCGTTGGCTCGGGCCTTGGGCAGCGGGCCTACCATCTCTTCTATTTCCGGGGCGACCTCCCCGTGGAAGCGTTTATGGCGAGCCGCAGCGGCGCGTTCGGGCCAGGGCAGATTCCAGGACACGTTCCATACGTAGCGGGCCTCCCTCCGGCGCGTATCGTGCTTTATGGCGCCCAGCACCACAGGTTCACGGCCATAGCCTATCCTCTCCATGACTCTGACCATGACGGGTATCATCAGACGCTCGGACATATCGAAGGCTTCAGCCGTGAAGTCCTTAACCTCCTGCATTGTGGAAGGCTCGATCACCGGTATCTCCGTGAACATGGCCAGGAACCGTGTGTCCTGCTCGTTCTGCGTGGTCTCGGCTCCTGGATCGTCTGCCACGACTATGACCAACCCGGAGGTACCGTTAAACTGGCTCGATGCCAGCGGGTCCATTATCCAGTTCATGCCTACGTTCTTCATGG
>CAYVLI010000058.1:0-5385 GCA_964452105.1 uncultured Nitrospinota bacterium | reverse complement strand
ATTTCGTCGGAGTAGATGTTTCCAATGCCGGCGATAAAAGTCTGGTCCATGAGCATGATTTTTATGCTGATGCTACGGCTGTTGAGTTTTTCTATGAAATACCGGGAAGTCAAATCCGGGGCCAACGGGTCCGGCCCCATCTGCTTTATGAGCTTATGTTCGGCTGGATCATCCTTCAGCCAGACTCCCTGCAGCATACGTCTGGACAGATAGGCCAGGCTGAAGCCGTTATGGAAGGCGAATGTTATGCGGGCGTATGGCGGCGCATCCCTCTTGTAATATTTCACGTCGCCTGTCATGCCCAGGTGCATGATCAGAAAACCGCTGCGCTCAAGTCCGAGCAGGATAAACTTTCCCTTCCTGTTTGCGCTTTCAAAACTGCTCCCCCGAAGCTTTCTGCAGAACTTTGGGACGGACGTATCCTTTACGAGGCGCGAATCCGTTACCCTTATCCTAACTATTTCCTTATGGAGGCACGTCGCCCTGAGATACCTTACCCTGGACTCCACCTCCGGCAGTTCCGGCATAGCGCTCGCTCTAAGCTCCGTACTTGGCTATCCTGCCGGAATGGGCCAGGACGAGGCCCATCAGGTAGGCTGTCCGCATCATCCCGATGCTTCCGGTGATGCAGCTTTTCTCATCGAAATTTTTAACATTGTCCACACGGGCATATCTGGAGCGCAGCAGTACGGGCACGTGATGGAAGCTGTGTTTCTTCATGAAAGCGGGGGTCGAATGGTCTCCGGTAACCACCAGCACGTCGGGATTCAGTTCAGCGGCCTTCCCAGCGTAGGCGTCTATCTCTTCGAGGGCCTCTACCTTGCCCTGAAAATCCCCGTCCTCGCCTCTGGCGTCGGCAGCTTTGGCGTGGAAGAAAAAGAAGTCATAGTCATTGTAGTTGGCCTTCAGAGCCTCAAACTGTGATTCGAGGCTCTCCAGCCCCTCGAGCACCTTCATTCCGACGAGCCCTGCCAGCCCCTTATACATGGGATAGGAGGCTATGGCCAGGCACCTGAGCCCGAACCTCTCCTGCATGGAAGGTATGGGGGTATATTTGTCGAAACCGCGAAGGAGCAGCATGTTGGCCGGGCGTTCATCGGCCAGTATCGTTCTTGCCTGCGAGAGAAAATCCTTTGCCAGGGCCGCCGTATTCTCGGCTTCGGGAGACCTGGAAACTGGATCCAGAGGGGGGACACCCGTCTTCTGCGGGTCGGTATCCTCAACGTCGCCGTCGAGGCCCTCGCCTCTCAGTATCATCGCCGCCCTGTGTTCCTTTACCGGCTCTATTATAAGCTGCACGCCATCCGGCATCCTGACCTGTTCCCTGAGCTTGCTGCACAGGCTGGCGTTTACCTCCGTGGCCAGCCTGCCCGCCCTGCGGTCGATTATGTTTCCCTGCGAGTCGAGCGTGCAGAAATTTATTCTTACGGCAACGTCCTTCTCGGTCATCTCCAGCCCGATTCCCGCAGCCTCCAGGCGACCCCTGCCCACCACGGTCTTTATGGGATTGTAGCCGAACAGTGCGAAATGTCCCGGGCCGCTCCCCGGGGAGATACCCGGCCCGATGGGCTCCAGGAGCCCACAGGCGGATTGTGCGGCGAGCGCATCCAGGTTGGGTAGGCGGGCGGCTTCCATCTCGGTCTTCCCACCCGGTTCAACGGGCAGGCCTCCCATGCCGTCTATAATGAAAAAGATAATTTTCGTATCGTTAGGAATTGTCAGTCCATCCAGCAATCTCAGGTATTCATCCATTTGAGCCTCCACTTTAAACCGGCAGGTCTGCAATCGGTTTTTTAACTATTATCAGCTACTTCACATCCCTTTATTGATGCCCACATGAAATGCCCTTTAAGCCTGATTCGGTTCACTATTATAATACGAAAACGGGGGCGGGGTGTATAGATTGTGCAGGAGAATCGGCAGGAAACAGCCGTTAACCCTGGCTATAAGGCCCTGTCTTTAAGCTGATTTACACGATATTCCTGCGAAGCCCGGAAGGATTTTATAAAGAAGCTCAGCAAGCCTCAATTATTGGTATGCGTATCATTACTTCCGTCCCCTCGCCCGGCCTGCTTTTAATGCGCATTTCTCCATTGTGGTTCTTGACTATCCCGAGCGCCACGCTCAGCCCCAAACCTCTTCCTCCCCCCACTTCCCTGGTGGTGAAAAAGGGGTCGAAGGCTCTGTTTACCGTATCCTCATCCATCCCCACACCATTATCGGCCACTACGATTACCATATCAGAGCCGTCTCGCTTGCTGCTGATATGTATGACACCGGGCTTTCCACCTTCTTTGACGGCAAGATGTGCGTTATCCATGACCCGCAGGAAGACCTGCTCCATCTGCTCCTCATCCGCCATGATTTCCGGCAGCGATTCATCCAGATCGAGCTCGACCTGAATGTTATCGGCGCCGAGTCGATTCGATACGATATCGAGTGTTTGCCTGATGCACCCATTGATTGCTACAGCTTTCTTTTTGGTCTCCACTTCCTTCGCGAAGGAGAGCAGGTTACTGGTAATCTCCCTGCACCGCTCGACGCTTTTTATAATGGCTTCATAAGCCTGCTTGTTATCCTCTCCACTTTCCCAGAGCATCATCTGCGCATGGCCAAGAATCACGGAAAGGGGATTGTTCAGTTCATGAGCCACCCCCGCCACCAGCTCGCCGATAGCGGAGAGCTTCTCGGCCTGGATTAACTGCTGATGCAGATCCGAGTTCTCCAACGCCGCCGCTGCCCTGTCGGCAAGAGCTATTGCGAACCGCAAATCATTTGAGCCGAACTTGCGGCCCTCACCGAGTATCGCGGTGGAGAGCGCCCCCAGCACTTCTCCCCTGGACATCAGCGGTACGCATATATAAGAGTGCACGTCCACCAGTTGTCTGTAGAAGTCCGAAAACCTCTTATCGTTTTTCACCTCTTCCACGAGGACCGGCTCTCTGTTTCTAACGCAAAAACCGGTAACCGTGTCGCTTAAACGAGGGGGTTTATCCGTTAACAGTTTAAGCGTCTTTTCGTCTTCTTTGCCTCTCTTATAGACGGTGATCGGCTGGAGATGCTCGCCCTTGAGCCGCCAGACGGCGCAGGCATCGCCTATCTCGCTGGAGACCATTTCCGCCATGCTGGCGAATATCTTCTTAACGTCCAGAGACGAGTTGAATATACTGCTCGCCTCCGCCAGGAGCGCCGTCTCACGCTGCCTTCTGCTTATTTCCTCCTCCGCCTGTTTCCGCTCGGTTATGTCGCGCACGGCCAGCGCCCTGAACGTCCGCCCCTGATAATCTATGGCTCTGGAGCAGACCTCTGCGGAAAAGGTGGACCCATCTCTTTTAAGACCCACTGTCTCATTATGTTCTTCAGTACCGGATAAAATATACTCGTACAGTGATTCACGGAATTCAGGTGCAAATAATTCTGATATTTTTTTGCCCACTATTTCCGAGGGTTCACAGCCGAACATATCCGCCAGCGTCTGGTTTATCTCGAGAATCTTTCCTCTGTCATGAATTGCGATACCCTCGAAGGCCGCACCTGACAGCGCACGAAATCTTTCTTCACTCTTCTGTAATTCAGCCTCACGCCTGCGCTGAGCGGTTTCATAGATTATTGTCAAAATTGCAGATTCCTGCCCCCAGCCGACCTCCGACTCCCTACAATCCAACCAGACGAACGACCCGTCTCTCCTGACTCCCTGGTACTCATACCGTGCGGGGGCGTACTCACCCTTCAGACGAGAATTCTTGTACTGGATTAACCTTTCTCTTTCGTAAGGTGCAGCGAGGGGTAGAACGCTTTCCATCTGGAGGATTTCTTCCGGTTTGTAACCGAAGGCCTCTCCGTAGGCATTATTTACGAACAGGGGTTTAAAATTCCGGTGTATCAGGATGCCCTGTATGGAACCCGCAGCCAGACTCTGGAACAGTTCTTCGCCCTCACGTAATTCCTCTTCCGTACAAGCCAGCTTATCAAGCTCCTTTTTTATGGCTTGCCTTATATCGTCAGGAACATCTTCCCCGTACAGATATTTCTCTAAAGCCATTCCCGGGTCTCACTAAAAAAAATTTCCGGCCATATCAACAGTACAGTTCGTTTGAGTACAATACATTTGGATTATTCGACTACTTGAGAATCAAACTTTAACCGTTTCGAGCAGGCGAAAGCACCGGAAATATCAAAGAAGTTGCAGGCAGCTACTTCAGCGGGTTCGTGCGAGGAGGAGCCCGCATCCGTCTTATCCATCAAAACCGCCATGCTTCTCTCGAAGCCAGGCCATCATTTAAATAGTCATTTCTTATATGGTATATTATATTGCCGGTATCGAGAAAACAAAAATCACGGGACAACCTTCATCAAGATGCGAAACCCATAAGGAAGGGGGCTTCATGGCTGACGAATATTTCCTCACCGAAATAGACGATCATATCTGTACCATCACCATTAACAGACCTGCCCAACGCAATGCCTTCAATACGGCCATGTGGATCGAATTAGCGGATATAATGCAATCCATGGCGGGCGACGAAGATGTAAGGGTGGCTATAATTACCGGCGCCGGAGACAAGGCGTTCTCATCCGGGGCGGACATGGCCGAAATCCTGCGCACGCAGGAGGAAAGGGCTCAAAGGGGCCCTGGCGACTCCGTGGTGGAACGCGCCCTCGACGCAGTCATCGCGTTTCCAAACCCGGTCATAGCCATGGTTAATGGCTACGCCCTGGCCGGAGGCTGCGAGCTTGCCGTGAACTGCGACATACGCATAGCATCCGAAAGAGCACACTTCGGAATGCCTCTGGCCAAACGGGGCCTGCTGCTCAGCTACGGTCTTGTGCAGAGGCTGGTGAACGCAATGGGGGTCATGTACACCAAGGAGCTCCTGTTCACGGGAAGAATATTCGACGCTCAAAAATCCCTGGAGATAGGCCTGATAAACTACATGACGCCCCACGATCAACTGTACGAAACTACCCTGCAGATGGCCCGGGAGATAGCTCAAAACGCTCCCCTGTCCGTTCGGGGATTCAAGAAGATGGTGCACAAATGCCTGAGCTATCAGAAGCAGATAGACCCCTCTGACGTCAACGAACTGGTCAAGGAGGTCTATGCCGGCGAAGACATCAAGGAAGGGCTCAAGGCCTTCCTCGAAAAGCGCCCCCCCGTCTTCAAGGGCAAGTAAAAATCCGGGGTGTTCATTAATCCCACCAGAGGCAGAATCACAAGATTCCCTTCCCGGTCTCTTTGCAAAAGATTTTGGGAGGAAGTATAATGAAAAATTGGCCACAAAAAAAGGTAAAAGGGAATAGAGACACAAAGCAACATTTTAGGAGGTGAAATATGGCAGTCGTTCCCAAAAAAGTGGCGAGTCGTTTATCTTCCGGCCTTAAACG
>CAYVLI010000057.1:0-10954 GCA_964452105.1 uncultured Nitrospinota bacterium | reverse complement strand
ACTCCACTCGAAGTTGCTTCCTCATTCGTTGCACTTCGAGGTTGAATCTAGCTATGGTTACCCCAACCTTGTAGAGACAATTCATGAATTGCCTCTACTCACTGGCGAGATGCTTCGCCGCGCCCCTGGCGTGACTCAGCATGACAGGACAAGCTCCGAGCCTGTCATTCTGAGCGAAGCGAAGAATCTCTGCTGCATTTTGAGAACGCGTTTTTTTGAGACAACATATTAGAGGTGGGTTTTTCGGCACTCTCTCGATAGCCATTTTCCGTCTGATGGTTTATATTTAAATGGTTAACATTCCCCTGTTTGGCAGGAGGGATTTGTATGCGTAAACAATTAGCAGGGATATTGCTGGCGGCCGGTGTTTTTGCCCTCAGTTTACATTCCTTTTCGTTTCTGAACCCGGCTTTACCGGTCGAGGTGGTGGACCTGGTCCAGGCCAGGTACAACGGAATAAGCACTATTACGGCGAAGTTTCGGCAGGTTTCCGTCAACAAGGTATCCTTGATGGAAGAAAAATCCTGGGGAACGGTATACATAAGTAAACCGGGCAAGATGCGCTGGGAATATGAGAAACCCGAACGAAGGCTCATCGTAAGCGACGGTGAGAATGTCTGGACCTATCTCCCGGAACAGAACCAGGTTTACGTTGCAAGCCTGAATGAAGAGCATATCTCCAGGACACCGCTGATGTTTCTGCTGGGGAAGGGAGACCTTAAAAAAGAATTTGACGTGGTTTCACCGTCAGTAAAAAAAGATGGTAAAAAGGTTTCATCGTACAGGGTGGATTTGAAGCCGCATACACCTCAAATGAACCTGTCGCAACTGGTCCTTGAAGTGGATGCCGAAAGCTACCTCATCACCAAAAGCAGCCTCTACGACGTCATGAACAATCTTATATCGATAAAATTTGAACAGATAGTGATAGACTCGCATCTGCCGGATAGCCTCTTTCGCTTCTCGCCGCCCGAAAACGCAGATATTATTAATATGTCTGGGAAGAGCTCCAGAAGATGATAAATCCATGGAACGAAAGTTTCCATAAAGACCGCTAAACCTCAAGGAGAACAGATTCGAATGCAAGTGGCCACTACAGCAATCTATTTCATTATAGTTATAGGCATACTAATTTTCGTTCACGAGTTGGGACATTTCATTTTTGCCAGGCTCATGGGCGTAGGAATAATCAAGTTCTCCCTGGGCTTCGGACCTAAATTGGCGGGGAAGAAGAAGGGCGAAACGGAATACGTGGTTTCCGCCGTGCCGTTGGGTGGTTACGTGAAAATGATGGGTGAAGACCCTTCTGAAGAGGAAGCAGAAGAGGAAGTGGACGAGGGAAAATCCTTCTTACATAAGTCCATCCTCAAGAAACTATCCATCGTGGGCGCAGGCCCCGGTTTTAACTTTTTATTCGCCGTGCTGCTGTTCGCCGTCCTCAATATGATCGGAATCCCCACACTTACCACCAGGGTGGGAGAAGTTATGCCCGATTCTCCGGCCATGTCGGCGGGCATAATCAACGGTGATAAGATAGTTTCCATAGAGGGGCAAAAAATAAAGGACTGGAATGATCTGAGAGATCTGATAGTGGGCAATGCAGGCAAGGAACTTGCTCTGACCATAAAACGAGGCGAGAATCTAATCGATACGAGGGTAACTCCCGAGGCCAGGGAAGCCAAAAACATATTCGGCGAAACCGTTCAGACCGGGATCATCGGAGTCAAGGCGGCCGGTGAAGTAATCAACGTGAGGCACAATCCGGCAGTGGCCATAGTCAAAGGAGCTATATTGACGGGCAACGCCACCAGACTCACGGTAACCAGCATAGTAAAAATATTTCAAGGGAAGCTCTCGCCGAGAAATCTCGCCGGGCCCGTGGGTATCGCATCAATTATCGGGCAGCAAGCCAGACAGGGGTTCCTCAATGTAATATCCCTCATGGCTTTTCTCAGCGTGAGCCTGGGAGTGATAAACCTGGTTCCGCTGCCGGTGCTGGACGGCGGTCATATAATGTTCTTTGCCCTGGAGGGCATCTCTCGAAAGCCGTTCAGTATCCGTCAAAGAGAAATCGCCCAGCAGATAGGCATAATGGTCCTGATTCTGCTCATGGCTTATGTCTTTTACAACGACATCTCACGCATAGTAGAGAGATAGATTCCCTTCGTTCCACGAGACCCGAGTAATCCATGATAATAATCGAAGCAGCGAATCTGAAATAGTAAAGGGCTTGCTCGTTGTGGCGGAAACATCGGTGACGGCCGGCATAAAGAGAAGACATACGCGGCGGATAAAATTGGGCTGTGTAGCCGTGGGCGGGAGTGAGCGCGTATCGGTACAATCCATGACAAAAATGCGCACGTCCGACGTGGAAGCGACCACCGCCCAGATAGCAGAACTGGAGGAAGCAGGCTGCGACATCGTCCGTGTGGCCGTCCCTGACGATGAATCCGCAAGAGCCATCGGAGTGCTCAAGGCACGTATCCGGATGCCCATCGTCGCAGACATCCATTTCGATTACCGCCTGGCCCTTACAGCCCTGGAAGAAGGGGCGGACGGCCTGAGGATAAATCCCGGCAATATAGGCTCACGCAAGCGCGTAGAGGAAGTTGCAGAAAAAGCGGCGCTCTACCAGGCCCCCATACGCATAGGCGTCAACAGCGGTTCTCTCGATAAAGATATCCTCGCCCGTTACGGACGGCCCACACCGGAGGCGATGGTGGAGAGCGCGCTCAGACAGGTGAACATCCTCCAGGAACTCGACTTCCATCAGATAAAAATCTCGCTGAAGTCCTCAGACGTGGTCACAACGGTGGAAGCCTGTCGCCTCATCTCTAAAAGAGTGGACTATCCCCTCCATCTCGGGATAACGGAAGCAGGCACGCTTCTGCCCTCCGCGATTAAGTCCTCGGCAGGGATAGGCGCCCTTCTGATGGAGGGCATAGGCGATACCATAAGGGTTTCCATCACCGGAAAACCGGTGGAGGAAGTAAGGGTTGGTCTGAAGCTCCTGAGGGCGTTGGGCCTGCGCGACAGGGGGATAGAAATCATCTCCTGCCCGACCTGCGGCAGGTGCTCAACCGACCTGACCGGCATAGTGGAGCGTGTGGAAAAAGAAGCAAGCCGTCTTGAGGGAAACCTCAAGGTGGCCATAATGGGGTGCGAGGTCAACGGCCCGGGCGAGGCCAGATGCGCCGATCTGGGAGTCGCCGGAGGGAAGGGAGGAGGGCTTCTGTTCAGAAAGGGAGAAATCATAAGGAAACTCAAACAGGACGAAATTTACAGCGCTCTCATGGAAGAAATAAAGCGATTGTCCGAAAGGTAACTACAGATGAGACTCTCCAGAATGCTGCTGCACACCACCAGAGAAGTTCCCGCCGATGCCGAAGTGATAAGCCACCAGCTCATGCTCAGGGCGGGTATGATAAGGCAGGTAGCTGCAGGCATCTACACCATATTGCCTCTGGGGCATAAGGTACTCAAAAAGGTGGAAAACATCGTCCGGGAAGAGATGGACCGCGCGGGCGCACAGGAACTGCTCATGCCCGCCCTGAACCCCGCCGAATTGTGGCTGGAGAGCGGCCGCTGGAACGTTTATGGCAAGGAGCTGATACGCCTCAAGGACAGGAGAGGCCGCGATTTCTGCCTCGGCCCCACCCACGAGGAGCTGATAACCGACCTGGTGCGAAAAGAAGTCCGCTCCTACAGGGACCTCCCCCTCAACCTCTACCAGATACAGACCAAGTTCCGCGACGAATACCGGCCCCGCTTCGGCATCATGCGCGGACGAGAGTTTCTCATGAAGGACGCCTACAGCTTCGATGCCGACGACGAAAGCGCGGAAATGAGCTACCGGGCTATGTACGAAGCTTACGAACGCATCTTCAGTAGATGCGGCCTGCGCTTCAGGGCCGTGGAGGCGGACTCGGGCCAGATCGGGGGAAGCTACTCCCACGAATTCATGGTCCTGGCGGACAGCGGGGAAGACGAAATAGCGCACTGCCCTGCGTGCGGCTACGCATCCAACATAAATAAAACCGAAGCCGGAGAAGTCGAATACGAAGAAGAGAACAATCTCAAAACCATTGAAAAAGTGCATACCCCCGGCATGAAAACCGTCGAGGAAGTCTGCAAGTTCCTGGGCGTCCCGGCCCGGGAACTGGTGAAGACCATGATCTACACCGTCGATGACACCCCCGTTGCGGTTCTGGTCAGGGGAGACCATACCGTCAACGAAACGAAGCTGCTCAATTGCACCGGCGCGCAGGAGCTGAGCATGGCCGATGGAGCGGTAATCCAGAAGGTCACTGGAGGGCCGGAAGGTTTCTCGGGGCCGGTGGGGCTCGAGGGGATCGAGCTGATAGCCGACCTGGCATTGAAGGGCCTGGTCAATTTCGTGACTGGGGCCAACGAGAAAGACCACCATCTTATAGGCGTTAACACCGGGAAGGATTTCCAGATCAACAGATATGAAGACCTGCGGATGGTGAATGAAGGAGACCCGTGCCCCGGATGCCAGACGCCCCTGCTCATCGAAAAGGGCATCGAAGTCGGCCACGTGTTCAAGCTGGGCACCAAATACAGCGAGGCCCTCAAGGCTACCTTTCAGGACGCCCAGGGCAAGGACAAATACATCATAATGGGCTGCTACGGCATCGGCGTGGGAAGGACCGTCGCGGCCTCCATCGAGCAGAATTACGACGAAGACGGAATAATATGGCCGCTGCCCATCGCTCCTTATCAGGTGCACGTCCTGCCCGTGAGCATGAAGGATGAAAAAGTTGTCGCTGCGGCCGAGAACATATACTCGGCCTGCATAAATGTAGGATTGGAAGCCCTTATAGATGACCGCGAGGAGAGGGCGGGAGTGAAATTCAAAGATGCAGATCTCCTGGGGATACCATACCGCGTGACAGTGGGCGCGAAAAACCTGGCCGAAAACAAGGTCGAATTGCGTAAAAGATCGGACGGCTCGGTTACCCTTGTGGAAATCGACCGGGCGACTGAAGCGCTCGAACGGGAGATAGACGGAATCCTAAAAAGCTACTCGGAAAATTAGAACGTCATAATCGTGAGACGCCGCATCCGGAGGCTATCCTGAATCATTCAGGCGCGTTATTATCTTCTCATCCCGAGAAGTAGGGGCGACCGACGGTTCGCCCATGTTAAATATGCGACCCGGAAGGCCGAATCTTATTGACATGCGACCCCCTTTGATTTATGGTAAATTTTGAAGGTAAAAAGGCGACCACAACGGCCGCCCGAAGGGATTCAATATGCCACAACCCTGGGTGGGGCTGTAGTTCAGCTGGTTAGAACGCCGGCCTGTCAAGCCGGAGGTCGCGAGTTCAAGTCTCGTCAGCCCCGCCAATAAAATAAACTGCTTAGCAGAACCCACCATACTTTAAATTATTATGTGTGGCAGTTTTGTGTCCCTTTTACTTTAGCGTTGACAATGAAGTCAGCGATACATCGATTTTGCTGTTTTTAAAGTTTCGAAAAACCTTTTTCTGTAATCTTCCGCTGCATTCCCTGCATCCAGCATAAAAAGGAAGGTGGTCTTGTCTTTGCGCCCCTCGTCTTTAACGAAAAGGAAGTGACCATCAATGCATACATACGTAGACAGTGTGTTGCGGTCTGCAACATAAAGTTCAGAAATTTGCTTTTCTGACCTGCTGCGAAATTCTATCTTTTGAAAAGAACAAATGTTATCAGGGCATACCAAAATTTTTGCCAATCTCCCTGTCCTCCCACGGAAAAAGATCAAGGCATCGACTAAAATGCCACATGTCAGCAGGTTTGTGTCTCGCCAGGCCAGGGATATCAATACTTCCCCCACTGCTTCCGATTTTACATGATTTGATAGAAACCTATAAGCTTCTTCTATCTGCCCTTCACTAAAAACCATGGTGCATGGGCCAGAAAGGGCCTGTTTGATTTTCCTCAGTAACGCCCTCAGCATGGCAGAACCACCCGATAAATGAAAGTAAATCTTGCCCGAGGCTTGAGCCATTTTAATACCTCTGTTAAGATTATCAAAGCCTTTTGGCATACTGGTATAAAGGTTGCTGGAAGAAAAGATGGTATTGACTACTGAGATAAGGAAAGATTGCAAGATGGATCCTTTGAAACCGAACATATTGGCAGTGGATGATGAACTGGGCATGCGGGATTCATATCGAGTCCTTCTTTCAGATAACTATAATTTGTATCTCGCCAGCGGAGGGAAGGAAGCTCTGGATACGATAAAGAAGGAAACCATTGACTTGGTTCTGCTGGATTTGAAACTGCCGGACGTAGACGGCCTTGAGGTCTTGAATAAAATCAAGGAATACGACTATTCCATAGACGTCATACTGGTCACTGCGTACGGAACTATCAAGAACGCTGTCGAGGCCATGAAAGTAGGAGCCTACGACTATTTTGTCAAACCCATAGATGCAATGGAGGTATCAGAAGTCCTGAATCGCTGTTTCGAACGGAAAAAACTCTCCCGGGAAGTCCTATATCTCCGCGATGAGGTGAACAGGCACCATCGCTTCGGGGATGTAGTCACCCAAAATAAGGAAATGTTAGAGATACTGAATATGGTTTCCCAGGTAGCGGACAAGAACGTTAACGTGCTCATACAAGGTGAGAGTGGTACTGGGAAAGAAATCGTGGCTAGGGCGATACATCAAAAGAGCAATAGAGCCGATAAACCCTTTGTGGTCATGAACTGCGCGGCGGTCCCGGATAACCTTCTCGAGAGTGAGCTTTTTGGGCATGAAAGAGGTGCCTTCACAGGGGCTGTTTCCCAAAGGACCGGCAAGCTGGAGATGGCCAATGGGGGAACATTCTTTCTCGACGAGATCGGAAGCATGAAGAACGAGCTTCAAGCTAAGCTACTCAGAGTATTACAGCATCGGGAGTTCGAGAGGGTCGGGGGAAACAAAACACTGAGGGTGGACGTAAGATTCATAGCAGCCACTAACAGCGATCTGAAAGGGCTAGTTGCGGAGGATCTGTTCAGGGAAGACCTTTACTACCGGCTTAACGTGGTTTCCCTGAACCTGCCTCCTTTGAGAAACAGGAAAGAGGACATATCAGAGTTGATGAGCTATTTCCTTAAGAAATACAAGCAGAAATTTAACAGCCGCATAACTGGTTTTTCTCCTGGAATAGTTCAGGTAATGAGGAATTATCACTGGCCTGGCAACGTCAGGGAACTGGAAAACGTAATCGAGAGGGCCATTGCTATATGCAGAGGGGATGTTATCGGTATCGGAGATCTCCCACTTGATATCTTTCAGGGGAATGAGGAACCGCTGGCATCGCTGGATAACAAGGAATTTAACTTTTTCAGAACTATGAGGAAATTCGAACAGCAGATAATACTCGCCGTCTTAGAGAAGACAAAATGGAATCAGGTACAAGCAGCTGAAGTACTAGGCATACACAGAAACACCCTCCTGAAAAAGATTAAAAAGCTCGGCCTCCGCGAGACCCCTTGAAAATAAGGTGAATAAATCTCTCCAATCTGTTCTTCTCAACAACTTCGTAAGCACATATTCGCATGCTAAATGCACACAAATGAGTGCTTCACTGTCTTCCCTTGCCTTCATTAGCTTCAGCTAATCATTGCCGATAGGACTTGACCCCAGACGTGTGCACCATTGAATTTTAGCGCCCAACCGTTTTTGATGGTCTTTTGTAACTCATTGATAATCAAAGGATATTTTATGTAATATTTCTTATTTTTCATTCGTTTGCAAGGCATGGCCTTTGCCTTCTATAGGGACTTGAATCCGAAACGTTTTTCTCAATCCCAGGTTCAAAGGAGGCAAGGTTATGAAAAAGATACTGCTCCAGGTGGCCATCGCCACGGCATCCGTGATCACTTTCGCCACAGTCGTATTAGCAAATGGGGGCGGTGGTAGCTGATCACCTGACAGAGTTTCTGACCGAAAAGGGCACATTTTAGGATGTGCCCTTTTTTATTGAAATACAATGGTTCTTCCCTCTATGATAGGCGAATGGGTTTGTAGGGGAAGGAACCATTGTTATGAAAAAATACCTTATTCTTATCATACTACTAATTTTTAGTGTTATTCTTCCAACTGACACGACTGCTCAGGGGGTGGGTGGGACTTATAGGTTCCCACTCCGCTTCACTGTGAAAACCCTTGACCCAGCCTTTGTCACGGACAGTTCCTCTGTTACAGTCGTACAACAAATTTATGATGGCCTGGTTCAGTACGACAAAAACCTGAACGTGGTGCCTGCTATAGCGCAATCATGGGAGGTTTCGCGGGACGGACTGACGTACATATTTTACATTCGAAAGGGAGTCAAATTTCATAACGGAAGGGAGGTGACGGCGGAGGACTTCGTTTATTCATTCAAAAGGATCCTGAGCCCGGAAATTAATTCCCCAGCTGCTCCTCTTTTCTCAAAGATTAAGGGGGCTTCGGACTTTAGGGAAGGAGGATCAAAGGATATCGAAGGACTGACTGCCGTGGACAGGTACATCCTGAGAATAGTGCTCAAAGAACCTTTCGCACCGTTTCTACCTATACTAGCCATGCATAACGCGAAGGTCGTTCCAAGAGAAGAAATAGAAAAAGCTGGTGGAGACTTCTCAAAGAATCCCGTCGGTGCAGGAGCTTTTAGATTCGTGAGCTGGACACCAGGGAAAGAGATCATTATCGAAGCTAATAACGATTACTACGAAGGCAGACCATTCTTAGATAAAGTGGTTTACAAAATTTATCCTGGAGCGCAAACAGAGATAATACTGAAAGACCTTTTTAAGGGCAACGTAGAAAATTCAAGAATTCCGAGCGAGAAAAGAGAAAAAGTGATCAAGAACAATACTCGCTATAACCTCGTAAGAAGACCGCTACTGAGTCTATATTTTTACGGCTTAAACAATTTGAAAACGCCCCTTTCAGATAAAAGAATTAGACTGGCCATAAATCATGCCATAGACAGAGACAAATACTTAAGCGAAATAACTAAAGAAAGGTATTATAAGGCAGTTAGCATACTCCCATTAGGAATGCAAGGGCATGATCCTACTGCTAAAGGATATGAATATAGCGTGGAAACGGCTCGGGAGCTTATGAAGGAAGCGAAAGTAAAAAGGCCCATAAGGCTTACAATCCTTTCAACCTCAAAATCCTCTGAAGCGGTAAGAGATCTTGATTTCATCAAAGAAAGTCTTGCTAGAATCGGATTTGAAGTCAATATAGAATTCGTTCTGGACTGGGATAAATTCGAACAAAGGCTCAGAAACGGTCAGTTCGATATCTTTAGATACGTATGGTATGCAGACTATCCTCACCCTGATAATTTTCTCAATACGCTTTTCAACTCTTCGTCGGAATATAATTTCATGGGATATAAGAACGAAGAGGTCGATGCTTTAATTGAAAAGGCAAACGCTGAACAGGATTACTTGAAGAGGATGAACCTTTATCGGAAAATAGATGGGAAAATAATGGATGATGCACCGGTAGTGCCTATTTATTATGAGATACTTGAGGAGCTTTTTCAGCCGTATGTTAAGGGAATAGAAATAACTGGTTTAGGCAGACAATTTATGCCCATGAAGAAAATCTGGTTTAAGCAGTGAGTGATTGTAGGTGAGACTGACATGCCATTTGCTCGTTCTTCCCAAACTGCTGGTAGCCGTCCTAAGAAGCTCCGCAATAGGCTAATACTCTCTTTTGCCTTTGTTACCTCCTCCCTGATGATTTTCACCATTGTCTTTGTGGGAATGAAGCAGAAGGCCATTTCCATCCAACAGGCACAGGACAGGGGGCTGGCTATAGCGGAAAACATAGCCGGGATGAGCATGAGCTACCTCCTTGCTTATGATTACGTTTCCCTCACGCAGGCCGCTGAAAACGCTAGGAAGAGGAAAGGCATAAAGTATGTAATAATCCTTGACAAAGAAGAGAGAGTCGCTGCGTACAGCGGGCATCCTGAAAAGCAAGGGGAGCGCATATCTGACAGTTTGAATACCAAGGCTCTAAAAGCAGAGAGCCCCTTGATCATTCAGACGAAGTATAAAGGAGAACGGGTTCTCAACATCACTGTGCCTGTTTTCCTGGAAAAGAGTAAGGAAAAATGGGGAACGGTCAGAGTCGGATTGTCGCTTGAAAAAATATACAAAGACATCTTGAAAACTAGACTGGCGTTACTTTTCATCGGAATATTAGCCCTGGGGGGGGTGATAGGAATTTCAGTTGTTTTAGCAAGAAGGATAACAAAACCCGTGGAGAAGTTGGTGGACGCGACTATCTCGGCCTCCATGGGAGTGCTTGATCACGACCTCGATGTCAGGACCGGGGACGAAATCGAGCATCTGGCCAAGAGCTTCAACGAGATGATGAAGAGGATATCATCTCAGAGGTTAGAGATAGAGGACAGGCTAAGGGAAATAACCTCCCTGAAAAAATACAACGACCTGGTGTTGGAATCTATGGAGAGCGGACTCATAACGGTGGATTTTAAAGGTAAGGTGACTCTCATAAACAGTGCAGGAAAGAATATTCTTGGAATCGGAACGCTCCAGCACTATACAGAACTCGGAGAAGGTCTTGCAGAGCTGAAAAAGGTTGTGAAGCAGGCTCTCGCTGAGCAGAGGTCCGTATCTAACATGGAGCTACAGGTGAAAACCAAAAGCGGCGAACGCATTCTCGATGTAAACTCCTCTGTCATAAAGGATGAGAACAATCTGGCGGTCGGAGTACTGGTCGTGTTCCATGACTTTACTGAATTGAAAGAACTCCAAGGAAAGCTTCAAAGGGCCGATCGGCTTTCAGCTGTTGGGACGGTGGCTTCCGGTCTCGCCCATGACATAAAGAACCCTCTTTCAGCGATCAGGACTTTTACCCAACTGCTCCCGCTCAAAAAGGATAGCAGGGATTTCCTTGATCAATTCAACCTCACCGTGCCGAGGGAGCTC